>DATACE010000021.1:0-5232 GCA_036259215.1 Burkholderiales bacterium
TGACCCCGATTTCTATTTGAAACGGGGCATCACCTTCGAAGCCAGCAGCTCGACGGTGCGGAACGCCTCGTCGTCGCTCGAGCCGCCGAAGTTGATCTGCATGGACGGCTCGATCGGCCCGTCGAAGGCCTGCATGCACCGGGTCACCTGCTCCACCACGTCGTCGGGCGAGCCGACAAAGGCGCCGCCCTGCGCGATGATCTTGTCGGGCGTGGTGGCGAGAATGCTCGCCACCATCTTGTCGTAGCCCGGATAGTCGGCCTCGTTGCGCCCTATCCACGAAACTACGGCGTCGGCGAAAGTCTCCAGGTAGCGCTTGCAGATGCGCTCGAACCCGCGCCGCGCCTCGTCGCGGTCCTGCGCGACGTAGCAGAACTGCGCCACCTGGATCTGCTCGGCGCCGGGCGTGTGGCCGGACTGCGCCCAAAGGCGACGGTACAGGCGCACGAACTCCTGCAGCTGGCCGGGCTTGCCGGCATAGGGCACGATCATCAGGTTGAAGCCGTGCTTTGCCGCGTAGACGAACGATTCCTCGCTGGAAATGGCGGCGATCCAGATCGGCGGATGCGGCTTCTGGAAAGTCCGCGGCATGAGGCGCACGTCGTCGAAAGACCAGAACCGCCCATGATGGGAGATTCTTTCCTCGGTCCAGAGACGCCGGATCACGCCGATCGCCTCCTCGAATCGGTCGCGGCTTTCCGACATGGGCACGCCGTAGACCTCGAACTCCTTGGGCAGGAAGGCGCGGCCGAAGCCCGCGTCCAGGCGGCCGCGGCTCAGGTTGTCCAGCATGGCGAGCTCGCCGCCCAGGTGCGCCGGGTGGTGGAAGGCCGGGATCACGGCGCCGGTGATCACGCGGATGCGCCGGGTGCGCGCCGCGATGGCGGACAGGAACACGCACGGGTTGGGCGAATGCCCGCCGTAGTCGTAGAACGAGTGCTCCACCGTTTTCACGCTGCTGAAGCCGAGCTCGTCGGCGCGCGTCGCGAGGCGCAGGCACTGGTCGTAATAGTCGGCGGTGCTGCTGTCCTGCGGCCGGAACGACGGAAAGAAGTTAAGTCCGAATCGCACGTCGGCTGCTCTCCAATAGCGACGCTTTCATGAGGAACGCCTTGTGGCGCACCGGGTCGTCGGCCATCTCCTTCAGCTCCTGGAAGCGCCGGGCGCGCTGCGCCGGGTCGCGCTCTTCCAGGCGCTTCTTGTTGGCCACGGTCTGCTCTTGCACGTACTCGATGTTCAGGGGCCGGCGCCGCCGCTCGTAGGCGTCGAGGTCCGGGCTATCCGCGCTCAGCAGCGTGGCGAGGTCCCAGGCCTCGTGGATGCCGCTGTTCAGTCCCAGGCCGCCGATGGGATTGTTCACGTGCGCGGCATCGCCGCACAGGAACACGCGGCCCTTGCGAAAGTGCTTGGCGACGCGCTGGTGCACGTTGTAGAGGTTGAGGTGCAGGTAGTCGCGCTCGCCCTGGGGCACGTAGATGCGCGAGAGCCGGGCGCGCACCGAGGCATCCGACAGCGCTTCCTCGTCGGTCTCGTCCCTGCGCGTGTTGTAGACCGCGCGCCAGCGCCCCTTCAGGTCGTCGCCCGCCACCTTGAAAAGATTGGTCCACTCGTCGGGGTCGGCCATGTAGTTGCGATAGCAGCAGCCGAGCGCCGCGGCGAAGTCGAACTTCGTGGTGATGACCAGGAAGCGCTCGGGCCAGGTGAAGCCTTCGAACTCGATGCCCAGCAATTTACGCACGGTGCTGCGCCCGCCGTCGGCGCCGATGACGTAGTCCGCCGTAAACCGCTCGCCGTTGTCGCACGAGACGGTTACGCACTCTTCATCCTGATGGATGGTTTTTGCTTTGAACCCGAGCTTTACCTCGGCGTTCCCCATGCTCCGCAGCCGCTCGATCGCCATGTTGGCGAGCTTGTGCTGCTCGGTCTGCACCACGAACGGGAAATCGGTCTCGCCGCGCAGGCGCTCGAAGTCGAACTCGGCGATGCGCGTAAGCGTGCCGCGGTCCCAGAACTGGAAGGTGCGCGTGACCAGGCCGACGCGCACGTATTCCTCGATCAGGCCGAGCTCGGCGAGGATCTCGAGGGTCGGGGGCTGGGTGGTCGAGGCGCGCGGGCTGTCGTCGATGCGCTCCTGCGCTTCGAGCAGGACGACGCGGTGGCCGAGCCTCGCGCACCCCAGGGCGGCAACGGCGCCGACCGGGCCTGCGCCGACGACCAGGATGTTTCGACGTTGCATGGATCGCGGCGATTATACTGAGCCGATGATCGAGCCCCACCGGCTGGGAGCGAAAGAGGCCGCGCGCCGCATCGAGCGCGGCGAGCTCGACGCGCAGGCGCTGGTCGCAAGCTGCCTCGAGCGCATCGCCGTGCGCGATGCGGAGGTGCGGGCCTGGGTTTTTGTCGAGAAAAATCCCCACGTTTCCGGAAACCTAGGCCCGCTGCGCGGCGTCCCCATCGGCGTGAAGGACATCTTCGATACCTTCGACATGCCCACGCAGCACGGCTCGCCGATCTACGCCGGCCACCGCCCGAGCGCCGATGCCGCGCCGGTGGCGCTCGCGCGCAAGGCCGGCGGCACCATCCTGGGCAAGACGGTCACCGCCGAGTTCGCCACCTTCGTGCCGCGCGAAACGCGCAATCCGCGCGACCTTTCGCGCACGCCCGGGGGCTCGTCGAGCGGCTCGGCCGCCGCCGTGGCCGACGGCATGGTGCCGCTCGCCTTCGGCACGCAGACCGCGGGCTCGGTGATCCGGCCCGGGTCGTATTGCGGCGTGGTCGCCTACAAGCCCACCTACAACACCCTGCCGCGCTCGGGAGTGAAGCCGAACGCCGATTCGCTCGACACCGTGGGCCTGTACGCCCGCAGCGTCGAGGATGCCGCCTTCTTCACCGAAGCGCTGATCGGCATGGCGCCGGCGAGCATCGAGCGCCCGCGCATCGGCATGTGCCGCACCTGGGAATGGGACCAAGTGCAGCCCGAGATGGCGGCCGCCTTCGAAGCCGCGGCGCGCCGGCTGGAGGCGAAGGAAGTGCGCCTGCCGGAGTCGTTCAAGGGCCTGCGCCAGGCGCATACCGCGGTGATCTGGTTCGAGGGCGCCCGCAGCCTCGCCGACGAGATGCGCCGCTTTCCGGAGCGCCTCGATCCCGCCCTGCGCCGGCGCTGCGAAGGCGGCTATGCGCTCGCGTGGTCCGAATACGCCGCGGCGCGCCAGGCGGCGCGCGAGGCGCGCGCGCGGCTGGACGAGGCGTTCGGCGGCTGCGACGTGCTGATCGCGCCGGCCGCGACCGGCGAGGCGCCGCGCGGCCTCGCCTCCACCGGCAACGTCGCCATGAACGTGGTATGGACGCTGCTGCACGCGCCCTGCGTGTCGGTGCCCGTGATGAAAAGCCCTGCCGGGCTGCCGCTCGGCCTGCAGGTCATCGGCCGCATCGGCGATGACGCCCGCACGCTTGCGTGCGCCTCTTGGATAGAAGGAGCCCTCAAATGAAACGTATCGCCCTGCTTTGCATCCTGGCCCTCGCCCTGCCGGTACAGGCGCAAACCCAATGGCCGCAGAAGCCCGTGCGGGTGATCGTGCCCTTTCCGCCCGGCGGCGTGACCGATTCGATTGCGCGCATCACGGCGGACTGGCTTAGCCAGCGGCTCGGCCAGACGTTCATCCCCGAGAACCGGCCGGGCGCGAGCGGCGCGATCGCGGCCGAGTTCGTGGCGCGCGCCGAGCCCGACGGCTACACGCTGTTTTCCGCGGCGAGCCCCCAGCTTGCCGTGGTGCCCTACGTGCAGAAGATCAACTACGACCCGGTGAAGGACTTCGCGCCGATCTCGATCGTGGGCACCAATCCCTTCGCCCTGGGGTGCAACCACAAGGTGCCGTCCAACACGCTGAGGGAATTCGTCGAGTATGCCAAGGCCCGTCCCGGTCAGTTGAGCTTCGCTTCTCCCGGGGTCGGCTCGATCGGCCACCTCACCATGGCGCTGTTCCTCGCGCGCGCCGACCTGAAGATGGAAGGGGTGATCTACAAGGGCGGTGGCCCGGCGATCGCCGATACCATCGCCGGCCACGTGCCCTGCTATTTCGGCAACCTGAACGAGATCATTCCGCACGCGGGCGGCAAGCTGAAGGTGTTCGCCGTGTCGGGCGACAAGCGGGCACCGCAGCTGCCCAACGTGCCGACCGTGGCCGAGCAGGGCTACCCCGGATTTCGCACCCTCACCTGGAACGGCTATGTCGCCCCCGCCGGCACGCCGCCCGAAATCGTCGAGCGCCTAGCACGCGAGATCGCCGCCGGTTGCAAGGACGCCACCTTCACCGGCCGCCTGATGAAGATCGGGGTGGACGCGGTCTGCAGCACGCCCGGCGAGTTCGTCCGGGCCATCCAGGAAGACCTGGCAATCTGGAAGGAAGCGGTGCAGGCCGCCGGAATGAAGAAATGAAAGTCGCGATCCCGGATCTCATCTCCCCGTCGTACTTCCCGGCCATCGCGGCGGTCGAGCTCGGCTGCTTCCGGCAGGAAGGCATCGATGCCACCCTCGAGCTCCTCTACCCGGTCACCAAGACGTACGAAGACCTGCGCGAGGGCAAGCTCGACTTCGTGGGCGGCGCCGCGCATGCGGTGCTCTACGCGTTCAAGGACTGGCAGGGCGGCAAGCTGCTGTGCGCCCTTGCGCAGCACATGTACTGGTTCCTGGTCGTGAAGAAAAGCCTGAATGCGAAGCGCGGCGACTTGTCGTGCGTCAAGGGCCAGCGCATCGGCGCGGCACCCGGGCCGGTGGACGGCCTGAAGCGCATGCTGGCCGCCGCAGGCATCGATCCGCAGAAAGACCTCAGCATCGGCCCGGTGCCGGGATTCAGCGTCGGCCAGACCGCCTCTTTCGGCCTGCTCGCCGCGAAGGCGCTGGAGGACGGCAAGATCGACGGCTTCTGGGCGAACGGCATGGGCGCGGAGGTGGCGGTGAAAAACGGCATCGGCACGCTGGTGCTCGACGCGCGCCGCGAGGGCAGCGACGAAGCGAAGGGGTATACGTTCCCCGCGCTTGTAACCAGTGAATCTCTCTTGAAAAGCAAGCCCGAGGCGGCGCGCGCCGCGATACGGGCGGTCAAGGCCGCGCAGCAGATCCTGAAAGACGATCCGGAGCGCGCCACCGAGGTCGGCCGCAAGCTGTTCCCGCGCGCGGAGGCGGACATGATTGCCGAGCTCATCCGCCGCGACCTGCCTTACTACGATGCCTCG
>DATACE010000022.1:0-2108 GCA_036259215.1 Burkholderiales bacterium
ACTCTAACAGCGGCGGCGCCGGGAAGGCGCGCTCGGGCGTGAACCCCCGGGCGCGCAGCGGCAGGTTGTCGCCCCGGCTGCGAAACGGCAGGGGCGCGCCGACGCAGCCGGCTTCGCCGAAATAGGTGAACCAGCCGGTGAGCCCGTGCTCCAGGGGCGTGCAGCCGGTGTAGCTGGTAGTGATGGCGGAGGCGGTGGTGGAGGGAAACACCGACGTCAGAGCGCGCTTGCGCCGCCGCGCGAGCTCGCCCCCCGCCCCCTTGCGCGCGAGGTAGTTGTCCCCCAGGCCGTCGATCAGCACCAGCACGACATGCCGCGCGAGCGCAAGCTCCGCTGCCGAAAGGGTTTTCAGCGGCGGATGGCGCGGAACGGCGCCGCGGGCCTCGGCGATCGAGGCGACGAGGTTCACCAGGCTGCCGCCGCCATAGTCGGGCCTCATGAGAGGGCGGAATTTTACGGGTAGAATTCGGCCATCCCCCGAAGAGGTTCACCCATGCGGCTCGAAGTCCACGTGCATGCCGATATTCCCATTCTCGAAGGCGTCTCCAAGCGGCAGCTGGAGCAGGCGTTCGCGCCGCTGCTCGAGTACCTGGACGCCGACAACCTGGCCGACGTGAAGAGCGTCGAGCCCGACGAGCCGGGCATCAAGTACGACGAGAAAGAGCTCATCCTGTACCTGTGCTGGACCGGCGAGATCGGCCGCAGCTTCCACGGCGCGCTGGAGGCGGTGCTCGATAACCTCGGGCCGTATTGCTACGAGGCGGTGGAGGTCGACGTCACCGTGTACCTCGAGAACGGCGAGCAGGAATCGCGCCTCATGTTCGTCGGCCCCACGCCGCAGGCCATCCACGAAGCGCAGCGCCGCTGCATGGTCGAGGACGTCGCCGCCATCCTGGGGCGCCAGTTCGACAAGAACGAAGTGGCGCAGGTCACCGCGCTGGTGAACGAGATGTTCGACCGCGATTGGAAGGAAAAGGCCTCGAAGCAGAAAAAAAGCGAGCGCGCGTTCGAGACCTACACCCGGCCTTCGCGCAAGAACCTGCACTGAACCGGAAATCGGGGTCAGAGCCCGAATTCCATGGCGGCTCCGAAATATCCCGGTTTTGACACCCTAGCCCTGCACGCCGGGCAGTCGCCGGACCCGGCCACCGGCAGCCGCGCGGTGCCGGTTTACCAGACCACCTCGTACGTGTTCCGCGACAGCGAGCACGCGGCGTCGCTGTTCAACATGGAGCGCGCGGGACACGTCTACTCGCGCATCTCCAACCCGACCGTCGCGGTGCTCGAGGAAAGGATCGCGGCGCTGGAGGGCGGGGTGGGCGCCATCGCCACGGCCTCCGGACAGGCGGCGCTGCACCTGGCGGTGGCCACGCTGATGGGGGCGGGCGAGCACATCGTCGCTTCCAACTCGCTCTACGGCGGCTCGCACAACCTGCTCGGCTACACGCTGAAGCGCTTCGGCATCGACACCACGTTCATCGATCCGAGAAGCCTGGACGAGTGGCGGCGCGCCATCCGGCCGACCACGAAGCTGCTGTTCGCCGAAACTCTCGGCAACCCCGGCCTCGACGTGCTGGACATCCCGTCGGTCGCGGCGATCGCGCACGAGGCGAAGCTGCCGCTGCTGGTCGACGCCACGTTCACTACCCCCTGCCTGATGCGCCCGTTCGACCTGGGCGCGGATCTGCTCTACCACTCGGCCACCAAGTTCCTCGGGGGCCACGGCGTGGCGATCGGCGGGGTGCTCGTCGACTCGGGGCGCTTCGACTGGGAGGCGTCGGGCAAGTTCGCCACCCTTACCGCGCCCTACGAAGGCTTCCACGGCATGGACTTCGAGGAGGAGTCGGGCACGCGCGCCTTCCTGCTGCGCGCGCGGCGCGAGGGCCTGCGCGACTTCGGCGCCTGCATGGCGCCGATGACCGCTTTCCACATCCTGCAGGGCATCGAGACGCTGCACCTGCGCATGCCGCGGCACGTGGAGAACACGCGCAAGGTGGTGGAGTTTCTTTCTTCCCACCCTTGCGTACAGGCAGTTGCCTATCCCGAGCTACCGCAGCATCCGGACCACGAGCTGGCGAAGAAGCTGCTGCCCCTGGGCTGCGGCGCGG
>DATACE010000023.1:0-11748 GCA_036259215.1 Burkholderiales bacterium
GCCCTGCGCCTTCGTGGAGCTCAAGCCGGGCGCCCAGGTTTCCGAAGACGACATGATCGAGTTCTGCCGCGCTCACCTCGCGCGCTTCAAGCTGCCGCGCGCGGTGGTGTTCGGCGAGCTGCCCAAGACCTCCACCGGCAAGATCCAGAAATTCGCCCTGCGCGAGAAGGCGAAATCCGCCAGCGCCATCGACACATGAGCGCCGTCCCGCAAGCCGACGCCCTGCTGCTGCGCGAGGAGCGAGACGGCATCTGCACGCTCACCATGAACCGCCCGGCGCAGATGAACCTGCTGACCTCGCAGATGCTCGGCGCGCTGCAGTCATCGTTTGAAGAAATCTCGGCGAACCGCGGCATCCGCGTGGTGATTCTGGCGGCGGCGGGCAAGGGGTTCTGCGCGGGGCACGACCTGAAGGAAATCCGCGCGCTGGGAGAGCTGCCGAAGATCGAGCAGCTCTTCGCGCACTGCAGCCGCATGATGCAGGCCATCACCGCGATGCCGCAGCCGGTGATCGCTTGCGTGCAGGGGGCGGCGGCCGCCGCCGGCTGCCAGCTGGTGGCGCAATGCGACCTCGCCGTGGCTTCGGAGGCCGCGAAGTTCGCCACCCCCGGCGTCACCTGGGGCTTTTTCTGCTCCACGCCGGGGGTCGCCGTCGGCCGCAACCTGCCGCGCAAGCGCGCCATGGAGATGCTCCTCACCGGCGAGGCCATCGATGCGCACCAGGCGCGGGATTGGGGGCTCGTGAACCGCGTGGTCCCGCCCGAGGCGCTGGCTAGCGAAACGCTGGACCTCGCCAGGCGGATCGCCGAGAAGCCGCCTGCCACCGTCGCCGCCGGCAAGCGCGCGTTCTATGCGCAGATGGACCTGGGCGTGCAGAAGGCGTACGAGCTCGCCTCCGGCGTCATTTCGGCCAGCTTCGCGCACCAGGAAGGCCGCGAGGGCATGGAAGCCTTCATCGACAAGCGCCCCCCGCCCGGGAAGAAGCGCTAGACGGGACTCCCGGTACGACGCCGCGCGAGATCGATCGGGCCCGTTCGCTGGCACGCCGCCTGGCGGCAGGACGCAGGCGGGTGCAGCTTGACTTGCAGCAGGCATTTGCCTGGTTTCCCCCGGAGGAGCCGCTCGGGGAGGCGTTGTTCCGGCTGGCCGAGGCTTATCCGCGCACCCCGGACCGTGCGAACCGGCGCATGCTGGTCAGCGAGTTCCTGCATCGTGCGATGCCGCTGCTGCCGGTGGAGCTCGCCACCCGGCTGATCGCGCGGCAGTTCGTCTACGCCGAGACCATCCACGCGGCGCTCGCGCGCGCATCGCGCAATGCGCGCAACCGCTTCTCGTTCGACATGCTGGGCGAGGGCGCGCGCACCGCGCAGGACGCGCAGCGCAATTTCGACAAGTACCGCAAGGCGATGGCCGCCGCGGCCGCCGACCCGGCGCGCTTCAGCGTATCGATCAAGCTGTCGTCCATTCATCCGCGCTACGACGCCGCCGGCTTCGCGCGCGCCCGCGTCGAGCTGCTGGAGCGCCTGTCGGCGCTGCGCACCCGCAGCGTCGAGCTGACCATCGATGCGGAGGAGGCGGAGCGGCTGCCGCTGCAGGTGCAGGTGCTCGAGGCGCTTTCCGATTGGGACGGCGTGGGACTCGCCGTGCAGGCCTACCGCCCGGGGGTGCTCGATACGCTGCGCGAGCTCATCGCGATGGCGCGGCGCCGCGGCGCGCGGCTCAACGTGCGGCTGGTCAAGGGCGCTTACTGGGACTCGGAGGTGAAGCGCGCGCAGGAGCTTGGCCTGGAGAGCTACCCCGTGTTCACCGGCAAGGACGCCACCGACCGGGCCTATGTGGAGGCCGCGGCGCTGCTGCTGGACCACGCGGCGCACGTATTCCCGCAGTTCGCCACCCACAACCCGATCACCGCGGCGTGCGTCCTGGCGCTCGCGGAAAGCCGCCCCGCGGCGTTCGAATTCCAGCGCCTGCACGGCATGGGCGAATCCCTCGATGCCGCGCTCGCGCGACATGCGCCCGGCATCGGCGTGCGCGTCTATGCGCCGGTAGGCGGCCGGCGCGACCTGCTCGCCTACCTGGTGCGCCGCCTGCTGGAGAACGGCGCGAGCTCGTCCTACGTCCGCCAGGCGGCGCGCGCCGACCTCGACGCGCTGCTCGAGGATGGCTTTCGATTCCTGCAGCCGCAGCCGCGGCCGCAGCAGCGGCTACCCCTACCCATGGAGATCCACATGCCCGAAAGACGCATCGCCAAAGGCTACGATCTGGGCGAGCCGCAGGCGCTCGCCGCCATGGCGCGAAGCGTGGAGGCGCAACGCCGGCAATGGCAGGCGCAACCGCTCATCTGCGCAGAGCGGATGAAGGGAGACTCGCGCAGCGCCTTTTCGCCGGCCAGGCCGCAGCTCGCCATCGGCGAGGTGATGGACGCGAGCGCGCAGCAGGTGGGTGCGGCGATCGATGCGGCGTTCGGCGCGCGCCGGGCCTGGGCTCAGACCGACGTGCACGAGCGGGCGGCGGCGCTGGAGCGGCTCGCCGCGCTGCTGGAGGCGCACCTGGACGAGCTCATGGCCCTGTGCGTCTGGGAAGCGGGCAAGACCCTGCCCGACGCGCTGGCCGACGTGCGCGAGGCGGTGGATTTCTGCCGCTATTACGCTGCGCAGGCGCGCGAGAAGTTCGCAGGAGAGCTCCTCCTGCGGGGTCCCGCAGGGGAGAGCAACGCCCTCACGCTGCACGGACGGGGCGTATTCGCCTGCATCAGCCCATGGAATTTCCCGGTGGCCATCTTCACCGGGCAGGTGGCTGCGGCGCTGGTCGCCGGGAACACCGTGGTGGCGAAGCCGGCCGAGCAGGCGCCGCTCACGGCCTGCCGGGTCGGCGAGCTCATCCTGCAAGCCGGCGTGCCGCCCGCCGCCTTCCACCTCCTGCCCGGCGATGGCCGCATCGGCCAGCGCATCGTCGAAGACCCGCGCATCGCCGGCGTGGTGTTCACGGGCTCGACCGCGACCGCGCGCGCGATCCAGGCCAGCCTGGCGGCGAAGGAAGGACCGCTGGTGCCGCTGATCGCGGAAACCGGCGGCCTGAACGCCATGATCGTCGACTCCACCGCGCTTGCCGAGCAGGTGTGCGACGCGGTCCTGTCGAGCGCGTTTCGCTCCGCCGGCCAGCGCTGCAGCTCCCTGCGCATGCTGTACCTGCAGGAGGAGATCGCTCCCGCGGTGCTCGATCTGCTGCACGGCGCCGTGGCGGCGCTGCGCGTGGGCGATCCCGCCGACCCCGCGACCGACGTCGGGCCGGTCATCGACGCGCAGGCGCGCAGCATGCTCTCGGAGTACGTCGACGGGCTGAGGAAGAAGTTTCCCGTGGCGGCCGAAGCGCAGGCGCCCGGCAGCGGGAACTACATCGCGCCCGTGGCCTTCGAGGTCGGCTCGATCCGCGACCTGCCGGGCGAGCGCTTCGGCCCGGTGCTGCACGTGGCGCGCTTTCGCCTCGAGGAGCTGGACCGCGTGGTCGAGGACATCAACGCCACCGGCTACGGGCTCACCATGGGCGTGCATACGCGCATCGACTCGCGCGCCCAGCACATACGCAGCCGCGCGGCGGTCGGCAACCTGTACGTGAACCGCAACATCATCGGCGCCATGGTGGGGGTGCAGCCCTTCGGCGGCGAGGGGCTCTCGGGCACCGGCCCGAAGGCGGGCGGGCCGCATTACCTCGCGCGCTTTGCCACCGAACGTGTCTATACGGTGAACACGGCCGCCGCGGGCGGCGACCTGCGCTTGCTCACGCGCGCCGCCTAGGGCATGATTCGCGCGCATTGACCGACGAAATCGTTCTCGAAACGCGCGGTCTCACCAAGGAATTCAAGGGGTTCGTTGCGGTCAAGGATGTGTCGCTGAAGGTGCGGCGTGGCAGCATCCACGCCCTGATCGGCCCCAACGGCGCCGGCAAGACCACCTGCTTCAACCTCCTGACGCATTTCCTCGAGCCGACGCGGGGCCAGATCTTCTTCAAGGGCAAGGAGATTACCGGCTCGCCGCCCGCGCGCATCGCGCGCATGGGGCTCGTGCGCTCGTTCCAGATCTCGGCCGTATTTCCGCACCTTACCGTGCTCGAGAACGTGCGCGTGGCGCTGCAGCGAAAGCGCGGCGCGTCGTTCGACTTCTGGCGCTCCGCGCGGATCCTGGACGAGCTGAACGCGGCGGCGCGAGAGCTGATCGCCGCGGTGAATCTCTCCGAATTCGAGGAGCACGTGGCGGTCGAGCTGCCCTACGGGCGCAAGCGCGCGCTGGAGATCGCCACCACGCTGGCGCTCGACCCGGAAATGATGCTGCTGGACGAGCCCACCGCCGGCATGACGCACGAGGACGTGGAACGCATCGGCGCCCTGATCAAGCGCGTCTCCGCCAACCGCACCGTGCTCATGGTGGAGCACAACCTGTCGGTGGTCTCGACGCTCTCGGACACCATCACGGTGCTCGCCCGCGGCGAGATCCTCGCCGAAGGCGACTACTCGGCGGTGTCGAAGAACCGCCAGGTCGTCGAGGCCTATCTCGGGGTGCCCGGCCATGCTTGAAGTCAGGGGCTTGAACGCCTGGTATGGCGAGTCGCACATCCTGCACGGCGTGGACTTCGACGTGGGCGAGGGCGAGGTGGTGACGCTGCTTGGCCGCAACGGCGCCGGCAAGACCACCACCCTCAAGTCGATCATGGGCATGGTGGGCAGGCGCCAGGGTTCGATCAAGTTCGAGAACACGCAGCTCATCGGCCTGCCATCCAACCGGATTGCCCGCTGCGGCATCGCCTTCTGCCCGGAGGAGCGCGGCATTTTCGCCAGCCTGGACGTGGAGGAGAACCTGCTGCTGCCGCCGCAGGTCGCCCCCGGCGGGCTGCCGCTGGAGCAGATTTTCGAGCTGTTTCCCAACCTGCGCGAGCGCCTGCGCAGCCAGGGCACCAAGCTCTCGGGCGGCGAGCAGCAGATGCTTGCCATCGCCCGCATCCTGCGCACCGGCGCGAAGCTGCTGCTGCTCGATGAGCCTACCGAGGGCCTGGCGCCGGTCATCGTGCAGCAGATCGGCCGCACCATCGCCAGGCTGAAGCAGCAGGGCTTCACCATCCTGCTGGTGGAGCAGAATTTCCGCTTCGCGCAAACCGTGGCGGACCGCCACTACATCGTAGAGCACGGCCGAGTCGTCGACATGGTGCCCGGGGCCGAGCTCGAAGCCAGCATGCACCGGGTGCACGAATATCTTGGCGTTTAACCTGAAGGAGGAATGGATGTCGAAGCTCAGAAGTCTCAGTGCGGCGGTGGCGCTCGCCGTGGCCGCCGGCGGCGCGCACGCCCAGGTCTCGGGAGGCGTGGTCAAGATCGGCGTCATGAACGACATGTCGAGCCTGTACGCCGACATCGGCGGTCCCGGCTCGGTCACGGCGGCGCGCATGGCGGTGGAGGACTACGGCGCCGCGAAGAAGGGCTTGAAGGTCGAGATCGTCTCGGCCGACCACCAGAACAAGCCCGACGTCGGCTCGACCATCGCGCGGCAGTGGTACGACGTCGAGGGCGTGGACGTGATCGTGGACGTGCCGACCTCGTCGGTGGCGCTGGCGGTGAACCAGGTCACGCGCGACAAGGCCAAGGCATTCCTCATCACCGGCGCGGCGAGCTCCGACCTCACCGGCAAGGCCTGCTCGCCCAACTCGATCCACTGGCTCTACGACACCTGGATGCTCGCCAACGGCACCGGCAGCGCGATCGTCAAGACCGGCGGCGACTCCTGGTTCTTCCTCACCGCGGACTACGCCTTCGGCCACGCGCTCGAGCGCGACACCTCCGAGGTGGTGAAGAAGAACGGCGGCAAGGTGCTCGGCCAGGTGCGCCACCCGCTGAACACGCAGGACTTCTCGTCGTTCCTGCTGCAGGCGCAGGCGTCGAAAGCCAAGATCATCGGCCTCGCCAACGCCGGCGGCGACACCATCAACTCGATCAAGCAGGCGGCCGAGTTCGGCATCGTCAAGGGCGGCCAGAACCTCGCCGGGCTGCTGGTGTTCATCACCGACATCCACGGCCTGGGGCTCAACACCGCGCAGGGGCTGATCCTCACCGAAGCCTGGTACTGGGATTTGAACGAGTCGACCCGCGCCTGGGCGAAGCGCTTCGCTTCGCGCAACGGCGGCAAGTACCCGTCGATGAACCACGCGGGCGTGTACTCGGCGGTGCTGCATTATCTCAAGTCGGTGGAGGCGCTGAAGAACGACGACGGCACCAAGGTGGTCGCGCACATGAAGAAGACGCCTACCGACGACCCGCTGTTCGGCAAGGGCCGCATCCGCGCCGACGGCCGCAAGCTGCATGACGTATATCTCTTCGAGGTGAAGAAGCCGGCCGAGTCCAAGGGTCCGTACGACTATTACAAGACCCGCGCGACGATCCCGGCCGACCAGGCGTTCCGTCCCGAGAAGGACGGCGGCTGCTCGCTGGTCAAGTAAGGCGGACGTAGGGCATGCCCGAGATCTTCGGCATACCGACGGCGGCGCTGTTCGGCCAGCTGTTGATCGGACTGATCAATGGCTCGTTCTACGCGCTTTTGTCGCTCGGCCTGGCGGTGATCTTCGGGCTGCCCAACATCATCAACTTCACGCACGGCGCCCAGTACATGCTGGGCGCCTTCTGCGCCTACTTCCTGCTGCAGAAGTGGGGCCTGGGCTACTGGTGGGCCCTGCTCATCGCGCCCATCGCGGTGGCCATCAGCGGCGTGGTGATCGAGCGCACCATGCTGAAGCCGCTCTACAAGCTCGACCATCTCTACGGGCTGCTGCTCACGTTCGGCCTGGCGCTGATCATCCAGGGCCTGTTCCGCAACGAGTTCGGCTCCTCCGGCCAGCCCTACCCGATCCCGCCCGAGCTCACCGGCAGCCGCAACCTCGGCTTCATGTTCCTGCCGATCTACCGCGCCTGGGTGATCGTCGCCTCGATCGCCGTGTGCTTCGCCACCTGGTTCGTGATCGAGAAGACGCGCCTGGGCGGCTACCTGCGCGCGGCCACCGAGAACCCCGAGCTGGTGCAGGCCTTCGGCATCAACGTGCCGCGCATGATCACGCTCACCTACGGCTTCGGCGTCGGCCTTGCCGGGCTCGCCGGCGTGATGGCCGGGCCGATCTACCAGGTGAGCCCGCAGATGGGCTCGGACCTGATCATCGTGGTATTCGCGGTCGTGGTGATCGGCGGCATGGGCTCGATCATGGGGTCGATCGTCACCGGCTTCGGCCTGGGCGTGATCGAGGGGCTGACCAAGGTGTTCTACCCCGAGGCCTCGAACACCGTGATTTTCATCATCATGG
This sequence comes from Burkholderiales bacterium, assembly GCA_036259215.1. GTDB lineage: Bacteria > Pseudomonadota > Gammaproteobacteria > Burkholderiales > SG8-39 > SCGC-AG-212-J23. The sequence goes on from DATACE010000023.1 coordinate 7,333, forward strand.
CGATCGTGCTGCTGATCAAGCCCGCGGGTCTTTTCGGAACGCAGAAATGAAGCACCAGAAAATCGCGTTCCTGGCGATGGCGGCGCTGGTAGTGGTGATGCCGCTTTTCGTCTATCCGGTGTTCCTGATGAAGGTGATGTGCTTCGCGCTGTTCGCGTGCGCCTTCAACCTGCTGGTCGGCTTCGGCGGGCTGCTCAGCTTCGGCCACGCCATGTTCCTCGGCACCGCCGGCTACGCCGCCGCGCACTCGGCCAAGGTCTGGGGCTTCCCGCCGGAGTTCGCGATCCTCTTCGGCACCGCCTGCGCCTTCGTGCTGGGCATCGTCACCGGGCTGCTCGCCATCCGGCGCCAGGGCATCTACTTCGCCATGATCACGCTCGCGCTGGCGCAGATGATGTTCTTCTTCTATCTCCAGACGCCGTTCACCGGCGGCGAGGACGGCATCCAGGCGGTGCCGCGCGGGCGCCTGTTCGGCTTCATCGACCTCGCGAACATCTGGGCGATGTACGCGACCGTGGCGGTGATCTTCCTGGGCGGCTTCCTGCTCATCTACCGCGTCGTCCACTCGCCCTTCGGCCAGGTGCTGAAGGCCATCCGCGAGAACGAGCCGCGCGCGCTTTCGCTCGGCTACGACACCACCCGCTACAAGCTCCTCGCCTACGTGCTCTCAGGAACGCTGGCCGGGCTGGCCGGCGCCACCAAGTCGCTGGTGTTCCAGCTCGCCTCGCTCACCGACGTGCACTGGACCATGTCGGGCGAGGTGGTGCTGATGACGCTCCTCGGCGGCATGGGCACCATCTTCGGCCCGGTGGTGGGCGCCCTGATCATCATCACCATGCAGAACTACCTCGCGCAGCTCGGCGCCTGGGTCACCGTCGTGCAGGGAGCGATCTTCGTGCTTTGCGTGCTGACCTTCCGGCGCGGCATCGTCGGCGAGCTCGCCAACCTGCTGAAGAAGCCGCTCTAGTTCAAAGCCAGTCGGGTGCGGGCAGGCCTTTGCCCTCCAGGAAGGCGCGGTTGAAAAGCTTGGACTGGTAGCGCGTGCCCGAATCGGCGAGGATGGTCACGATCGTGTGACCGGGCCCGAGGTCCTTCGCGAGGCGCACCGCGCCCGCCACGTTGATTCCGCTCGATCCTCCCAGGCAGAGGCCGTCTTCCTTGAGCAGCTTGAAGATCCAGGGAAGTGCCTCGTCATCCCGGATGCGGTACGCCTCGTCGACCGGCGCCCCCTCGATGTTCCTGGTCACACGGCCCTGGCCTATGCCTTCGGTGATCGAGGAGCCCTGCGACTTCAGCTCCCCATGCTTGAACCAGCTGTACATCGCCGCCCCCATCGGGTCGGCCACCGCAATGCGGATGCCCTTGTTCTTCTGCTTGAGATAGAGGGAAACCCCGGCCAGCGTCCCGCCCGTGCCGATCGCACAGGCAAACCCGTCCACCTTGCCGCCGGTCTGCGCCCAGATCTCGGGGCCGGTGCTCGCCCTGTGGCCTTCGCGGTTGGCGGTGTTGTCCCACTGGTTGGCCCAGAAGGCGCCCAATTTCTTCGCCAGACGCTCGGAGACATGCACGTAGTTGTCCGGATTCCTGTAGGGCAACGCCGGCACCTCGCGCAGCTCGGCGCCGCACAGGCGCAGCATGTCCTTTTTCTCCGGGCTCTGCGTCTCGGGAATCACGATGACCGTGCGGTAGCCGCGGGCGTTGCCCACGAGGGCGAGGCCGATGCCCGTATTGCCGGCCGTGCCTTCGACTACCGTGCCCCCCGGCTTCAGCAGCCCGCGCTTTTCGGCGTCGAGGATCATGTAGAGCGCCGCACGATCCTTTACCGAGCCTCCGGGATTGAGAAACTCCGCCTTGCCCAGAATCTCGCAGCCGGTCGCCTGCGACGGGCCGCGCAAACGGATGAGCGGCGTATTGCCGATGGCGCCGATGAAGCCGTCGCGCACGTCCATGCCCGCTACCCGAAGCTCCACACCGGTCCATTCTTCTCTATTCTCACGGCCATAAGGCAGCATCTCCTCGCGGTTGGGATGGGTTGTCAGGCGGTGGGGCGATGGAGGTAGCGGCCGCGCGGCTTGCCGACCAGGTTGCCGTTCTCACAGGCGAGCTCGCCGCGCAGGAACGTGGCTTTTACCCGGGCGGCGAGTTGGATGCCTTCGAAGGGCGTGTACCCCTGCGTCGAGGCGGACTCGCCCGCGCGCACGGTCCAAGGCTCGTTCGGGTCCACCAGCGCGAGGTCGGCGTCGAAGCCTTCGGCGATATCGCCCTTGGCGGCAAGGCCGAAGCGGCTCGCCGGATTCGCGCTGGTGAGCTCGGCGATCCGGTTGAGCGAAAGCCCGCGGCGCGTGCCCTCGGACACCAGCGCCGGCAGCAGGTACTCGGTCCCGCCGAAGCCGGACTTGGCGAGCCAGATGTTGCCGAAGCTCGCCCTGGCGGCCTTGGTCTCGTGGCGGCAGCAGGCATGGTCGCTCACTACCCAGTCGACCTTGCCTTCGAGCAATTTCTCCCAAAGGTACTCCACGTCTTCGCGCGGGCGGATCGGCGGATTCACTTTGGCGAGGACGCCGGCCTTGGAGGTGATGTCGAGCATGAGATGGCCGATGGTGACCTCGCGGCGGAAGTCGATGTGCGGAAACGTCGCCTGCATCTGCAGCGCCGCGTGCAGCGCTTTCCTTGAGCTCAGGTGCAGGAGGTTGATGTTCGGCAGCGCGGCCTCGTTGGCGAGGTAGGCGGCGATGAACACCGCGAGCCCTTCGGAATGCGGCGGCCGCGCTGCGTGGTAGGCGGACAGGCCCTCGAGCCTGCCCTCGGCCTCCACCATGCGCGTATATGCGGTCATGATTTCCGCGGTCTCGCAGTGCAGGGACAGGCTGATATGCGCCGACTTGGCAGGATGGCGCTCGCGCGCCGCCTGCACGCCGCGCATGACGAACTCGAAGTGCGCGTAGTCGTAGCGCTCCTCGGGGCCGATCATCAGGAAATCGCGCTGGCTGTCGGAGCGCCCGTGCAGGCCGTGCGAGCCGTAGAACATGAAGATCTTGAATGAGCACACGCCGTGCTTTTCCACCAGGTCGGAGATCTCGGAGATGTGCGTGCGATCCATCGGCGCCAGGTGCTCGCGCTCTCGGCGGGACGCTTCCACGTCGACTACGCCTACCACCTCGCGCCGATGGACAGCACGCATATCGCCGAGCTGCCCGAGCTCGTGGAGAAGCACGGCGTGAGCTCGTTCAAGATCTTCATGTTCTACGGCTCGCACGGCCTGCACGGGCGCTCCGACAGCCAGCGCGACTTCCTCATGATCGGCCCGGATGAGCGCTACGACTACGCGCACTTCGAGTTCGTCATGCGCGGCGTGCAGGCGGCGCGCGAGCGCTATCCGGACAAGGCGGCGCAGATCAGCCTGTCCCTGCATTGCGAGACCGCGGAGATCATGACCGCGTACACGAAGCGGGTCGAAACCGAAGGCAGGCTCGCGGGCCTGCCCGCCTACGACGCGGCGCGCCCGCCGCACTCGGAGGGCCTCGCGGTATTCATCGCCTCCTATCTCGCCCACGAGACGGCGCTGCCCACCATCAACCTGCTGCATCTGTCGTCGAAAAAAGCCCTGGAAGCCGCGCTGCAGATGGCCGCGGTGTTTCCGCACATCGATTTCCGCCGCGAGGTCACCATCGGCCACCTGATGCTCGACACGAGCGCCAAGGCCGGCGTGCTCGCCAAGGTCAACCCGCCGATCCGGCCGCGCGCCGACGTCGAATACCTGTGGGAAAAGCTGCTCGAGGGCAAGATCGACTGGGTGGTGAGCGACCACGCCTGCTGCCGCCACGAGACCAAGGCGGCCAAGGAAACCTTCGGCAACATCTGGCTAGCCAAGGCCGGCTTCGGCGGCACCGAATACCTGCTGCCCGCGCTCGTGTCCGAGGGCACCAAGCGCGGCCTCTCGCTGAACAGAATTGCTTCTCTAGTAAGTCTCAGTCCGGCGCGCCGCTTCGGCCTCAACGCCAAGGGCGACATCGCCGCAGGCCTCGACGCCGACCTCGCTCTCGTCGACCCGAATGAGAGCTGGACCATCCGCGCGCGCGATTCCGCGTCCACCCAGGGCTATACCCCCTTCGAAGGCCTCGAGCTCTCCGCCCGCGTGAAAGCCACCTTCCTGCGCGGCGAACTAGTGTGCGAGAACGGCGCCGTCCTCGGCCAGCCGCGCGGCCGCTACCTCCACCGCCCAACAACATAACCATCGGGCGAAGCAATCAAAGCGGTGCAGATCTATGTTCGGCGTGTCCATCGGTACGTGACGCAGTTCGTGAGGGCCTGCAGAGTGCGGCCTAACAACGCGTCGGTGTCCGACACTGGAACCTCATCCGATAAAGTGGACACCTCGACCTAAGGCTCGAGGGAGAAGAAATGGCAGCGCCGGTC
>DATACE010000024.1:0-3009 GCA_036259215.1 Burkholderiales bacterium
GACGCCGCCCTGGACCGGGCGCGCGCGCTAATCCAGGCAAACCAGGGTAGGGCGGCGTCCTGCGACAGCGCGTTGCTGCTGACAAAAAGAAAGACTGCGAGAAGCCCGACCCGCCATCGAGACTGCATCCGGATCCCCCCCTTAGGGACCGGCGGATGCTAACACCGTCAGTCGATGAGGAGGTAGGCCGGAAGTGTCAGGAATTCACAGTACTGGTCGTCCGCGGTGAGCTGGTCGAACAGTGCGGCGGCCTCGTCGTACTTGCCCTCGGTCATCTCCGCCTTCACCTTGGCGAGCTCCTCGGCCAGCAGCCCGCGGAAGAGCTCCAACGTCACCTTGCGGCCATCGTCCAGCACGCCCTTGGGCGAGCGGATCCACTGCCAGATCTGCGAGCGCGAAATCTCGGCGGTGGCGGCGTCCTCCATCAGGTTGTACACCGGCACGCAGCCGTTGCCGTCGAGCCAGGCGCCCAGATACTGGATGCCCACCGAGATGTTGTTGCGCAGCCCGGTCTCGGTAATGGGCTTCTCCGGCTGGAAATCGAGCAGGTCCTTCGCCGACACATTGACGTCGGGCCGCTGGCGGCCGTACTGGTTCGCCTGCGGCATGTGCTGGTCGAACACCGCCTTCGCGACCGGCACGAGGGCCGGGTGCGCCACCCAGGTGCCGTCGCAACCGTCGGTGACTTCGCGCAGCTTGTCCTGGCGCACTTTGCCGAGGGCCGCTTCGTTGGCCTGCGGGTCGTTCTTGATGGGAATCTGCGCCGCCATGCCGCCCATCGCCGGCGCGCCGCGCCGGTGGCAGGTCTTCACCAGCAGCAGGGCATAGGCGCGCATGAACGGCGCCGTCATGGTGACCTGCGCGCGGTCGGCGAGACAGAAATTGCGGTTGGCGCGAAACTTCTTGATGCAGGAAAAGATGTAATCCCAGCGGCCGATGTTGAGTCCGCCCGAGTGCTCGCGCAGCTCGTACAGGATTTCATCCATCTCGAAAGCCGCGACCACGGTCTCGATGAGCGCGGTGGCCTTGATGGTGCCTCTCGCCAGCCCCAGCTCCTGTTGCGCGGCGAGGAAAATGTCGTTCCACAGCCGCGCCTCGAGATGCGATTCCAGCTTGGGGAGGTAGAAGTAGGGCCCCGAGCCTCGCGCGAGGAGCTCCTTCGCGTTGTGGAAGAAGAACAGCGCGAAATCGAAGATCGCGCCGGACACGGCCTGGCCGTCGACCGTGACATGGCGCTCGTCCAGGTGCCAACCGCGCGGCCGCGGGATGAGCACCGCGGTCTGGTCGTTCAGCTCGTAGCGCTTGCCGTTCTGCTCCAGGCGGATCGTGCGCCGCACCGCATCGCGCAGGTTGATCTGGCCGTCGACCATGTTGTGCCAGGTCGGGCAGTTGGCATCCTCGAAATCCGCCATGAAAGTGGACGCGCCGCAGTTGAGCGCGTTGATCACCATCTTGCGCTCGGTTGGCCCGGTGATCTCGACGCGCCGGTCGAGCAGGTCCTTCGGCTGCGCGCCGACCTTCCAGTCGCCCTCGCGGATGGGGGCCGTCTCGGCGAGGAAGTCCGGCAGCATGCCGGCGTCGAACTGTTTCTGGCGCTGCGCCCGCGCGGCGAGCAGCTGCTGACGGCGCGCTTCGAACTGGCGGTGCAGCTTGGCCACGAACGCCAGCGCCTCAGGCGTCAGGACGGTCGCAAACTCGGGAGTGACGCGGCCCGAGACGGAGACATTCTGGGGAAGAGGGCCGGTCATGTGCATAGCAGCATTCTATGTAGCGTTATGTGGCACCGCAACATGAAATGCTGGCCCGTTAGGAGTACGCTGTTTTTGTCACTCGGCGGTCCATTTCACATCGTGAGAAACCCATGGCCTACAAAATCCTGATCCTCGGCGCGTCGTACGGCTCGCTGCTCGCCACCAAGCTGCTGCTCGCCGGACATACGGCGCGGCTCATCTGTCTGCCGGCCGAAGCCGAGCTGCTGAATAGCGAAGGCGCCATCGTGCGCATGCCGGTGAAGGGCCGGGAAGGGCTGGTGGAAGTGCACTCGCGCAAGCTGCCGGGGAAGCTGTCCGCGAGCGGCGCGGCCGGCGTCAATCCCGGGGACTACGACCTCGCGGTGCTGGCCATGCAGGAGCCGCAATACCGCGCGCCCGGCGTGCGCGAGCTGCTCGACGCCATCGCGCGCGCCAAGGTCCCGTGCATGTCCATCATGAACATGCCGCCGCTGCCTTATCTGGCGCGCATCCCCGGCCTCTCGCTGACGGAGCTGCGCTCCGCCTACACCGAGGCGGGCGTGTGGGACAGCTTCGATCCGGCCTTCATGACGCTCTGCAGCCCGGACCCGCAGGCCTTCCGCCCGCCAGAAGAAAAAGTCAACGTGCTGCAGGTGCGGCTGCCGACCAACTTCAAATCGGCGCGCTTCCCTTCGGACGCGCACACCGCGATCCTGCGCAAGCTGGAAGCGGACATCGAGGCGGCGCGCTTCGAGGGCCTGGAGCTGCCGGTGAAGCTGAAAGTCCACGAGTCGGTGTTTGTGCCGCTCGCCAAGTGGGCGATGCTGATGGCGGGCAATTACCGCTGCATCACGCCGCAGGGGATGCGGCCGATCAAGGAAGCGGTGCATTCGGATCTGGAGGCCGCGCGCGCGGTTTACAACTGGGTTGTGAAGCTGTGCGTTTCGCTGGGCGCCGACGAGAAGGACCTGGTGCCCTTCGAGAAATATGCCGCGGCAGCCAACGGCCTTGCCAGCCCTTCCTCGGCAGCGCGCGCCCTTTACGCCGGCGCACCGAACATCGAGCGCGTCGACCGCCTGGTGCAGGCGGTGGCGGCACAGAAAGGCATGCGCTTGGCGGCGATCGACGAGGTGGTGAAGCTGGTCGACGCCCAGCTCGAGGTGAACCGCCGCGCGGGCCAGGCCGCGGTCGCGCAAGGCGCGCGCAAGACCGCATAGAGATAATTCGGGGTCAGGGTCGTAATTCTGTCGGCGTCTACGACGCCATAACGAATTACGAC
>DATACE010000025.1:0-11977 GCA_036259215.1 Burkholderiales bacterium
GGCGCAGCTTGTTCTCGAGGGCCAGCCTTTCGGAGACGCGCTCCGACATGCGCTCCTCGTAGAACAGATAGGACTCGCCGGTCTGCTTGGCCTTCTTCAGCGCCGCCTCGGCGTTGCGGAACAGCGTTTCGCCGTCCGCGCCGTCCTCCGGGTACAGCGCGATGCCCAGCCGCCCGGAGATCCTGAGCTGCGAGTCGCCCACCGGGTAGGGCGTGCCGAAAAATTCTTTCAGGCGCGTTTCCACCCCCCGCGCAAGCTCTTCTTCGCTTTGCACCTCCGGCACCACGATGGCGAACTGGTCGGCGCCGATGCGCGCGAGGCGAACGTTCGGGATCAATGCCGTCAGCCGGCCGGCGATGCTCTTCAGCAGCGCGTCGCCCGCCTGCCGGCCGATCGTGTCGTTGATGGTCTTGAAGCGCTCGATGTCGACGATCATGAGCGCGAGCTTGTGCTGGGTCTCCGGGCCGGCCGCGAGGTGCTGCGCCAGGCGCTCGTGGAACAGGGTGCGGTTGGCCAGCGCGGTGAGCGGATCGTAGAAGGCGAGGTGCTCGGCTTTCTCGCTCTTGTCGATGTGCTCCATGGCAAAGGACACGTCGCCGGCAAGCTCGAGCAGCAGGCGCATCTCCTGGTCATCGAAGAAGCCGGCATCCGCGGAATACAGGGCGAACACGCCCACCGCCCGGCCGTTCACCGCGAGGGGGATGACCGCAAGCGAATTGATGCCGCGCGCGGCGCACTGTTCCTTGGCCAGCTTGCGCGCGTCGCGCTGGATGTCGAGCGAGACGGCGGGCTTGCGCTCGAGCATGACGCGACCGACGAAGCCGAAGGCGCGATGCGTCTGCACAAGGGACAGCGCCGCCGACTGGAAGAAATCGCCCACCTCGCCCGCCGATGCGACCGGCGCCACCTGGGTGAAAGTGTCATTCGCCAGGCCGATCCATGCCATGCGGAAGCCGCCCTGCTGGATCGCGATGTCGCAGGCTTCCTTGAACAGGTCGGAACGGTTTCGCACCCGGACGATGAGGGCGTTGATGCCGCTCAGCACCGCGTAGACCCGGTTCAATCGCTTGATCTTCTCTTCGGCGGCTTTCTGCGCCGTAATGTCCTGCAGGGTGTTGAACCAGCGCTTTCGCCCGGCGCCATCCGGCGGGCCCGGAATGGGCTCCATCACCTGCCGGACGTGGATCCACGCCCCGTCGCTGCGGCACAGGCGGTATTCCACCTCCGCGCGCCGGCCCTCGGCGCGCGCGCTGAGGGCGGTATCGCGGAACAGCGCACGGTCGCCCGGGTGGATGAGATCCAGCCAGTGGCGCGTGCTCGTGACGATGCGCGCCTCCTCGACGCCGATCAGCGCCGGCAGGGTTTCCGACCAGCTTTCGAAGGACCCGTCGGGCTGGGTGATGACGTGGGCGAGGCCGGCCATGAGTTGCGCGCGGCGCAATCCCGCCGCCTGCTCCTTCAGCGCATTGAGCGAAATGGCCGGCGCGGAGCCGGCCTTGCCGCTGCCGATCGCCGCATCCGCGACCCCGGGGTCGGCGCGAGTTTTTCTTGACGCCATGCGGCTCCCAGTTTAGGCCTTGCGCGACGATTCCCCTAATCGCGCGCTGAAACATGTCGGTGGTATCCCGACAGCCGCGCGTGCTTGAACAGTTGCTTTCAATGCCAGTGTGCATTTGTTGCCATTTCGCAGCGCGCCGGTTTGCGCGTTGGCGCCGCCGTGAATAAAGTATGGCGGTCGATAAGGGCAAACCTGCCGAAAGGCAGGGACGCAAAGTCTCCGGTCTAACAGGCCACTGGGCCTCACGATAGCGGGATCGCCGGCAGCGCTTCGCGCGGACAGCAGTCGCACCCGCGGCAAGCCGCCTTATCACCCGATCACTCACGGAATAAGGAGGCTGCAGTGGAACAGGACATCGCCGAGCTGCGTCGCTTCGTCGAGGCCGCATGGCCGCGCAACCCTCTCGAAGAACCGCGCGTGAAGCGCTGGCTTGCCGCAAAGCGCGCGACGCTTCTCATGCTTCTCGCTTTCGCCGGCCTGCAGTACTACTTCTTCTACGTTCATCTGACGATCATGGCGCTGCCCAGGCTGGCGGTGGCCGGTCCGTTGTCCTGAGGAGAACGCATGGAGCTCATCCCCAGCGAGCGCGCGGTGCTTTGCCAGATTCGCGACCTCTACCTGGAAGCCTCCGTACGGACCTACCGCGTCAACGTCCTGACCCAGCGCTGGCCGGTCACCCATTTCGACGCCTACCGCGGCGGCTATGCCGGGCTGGTGAGCAAGGGCCTGATCGCGAAGTCCGCGGACGAGAGGTTCTTCAGCATCACCAACGCCGGCCTGAAGGCCATGGTATGAGCCGGACCCGCCGGAAGGGCCGCGTCGATCCGCTGGCCCAGCTCGCGGCGTCGGTGCTCGCGCGGGAAACCACCGAGTTTCCGTGGCGCCTGCTGCGCAGCATGTACTTCACCGCCAAATGGGATCGCGCCGCGGTCCGGCATCTCACGCAATGGGCGGACCGGCACGGCATCGCGGTCACCATCGAGCCCGGCCAGGCGGCCCGCGACACCTGGATCCGCTTCAGCCTTCCCAGGCGCTAGCCGTCCGGGGCGTCGCGTCCCCCGTCACGGGCAAGCAGCAGATCGACCAGCTTGAGGAACACGTCATCGGGCAGGGGAGAAGAGGCGCTCATCCAGAAGCGCACGGCGCTTACCGGAACCTCAAGTTCGCGGGCCAGCGGCTCCACACCGCCCGCCTGCTCGATGGCCCGCTGAAGTGCGCGCTTGTGAATCGCCGCCGGCAAGACTGAACCCCCTTGTTCTTCCCCTCTTGCGGGCACTATCCGCCCCGCAGCGGGGGCCGTCAATGCGGGTAAACCCTCGAACCGTCGATCTCAGGCGGCTTTCGACATGGGGGCCGACGCGCCCGGCGCGGCCGTGGGCGCCGGCTCGATGAAGCACAGCGTCTCCAGCTCGTCCAGCCAGCCCTGCACCTGGCGCTCACTGCAGTCGCGCATACCGGCGAAAACCTCGTCGCGACCGGCCGTACCGCGGACCAGCCCCAGGAGGCGCCGGTACGCCGGCGGCAGGCCGGAATGGCGGCTTTCCCAGGCTCTGCGCCCGGATTCGGTCTGCCGGTATCGGCGAGGCTCCCGTTCCATGGCGCAATGGTGTGCACAGGCGCTCGTCGCCTGCGGTGACATATTTCCTGTTTACCGCCGCGCGCGTGAAATTGAGGGTGCCCGGGCATAGACCCAGCCGTCCCCGCGGCATTGGGCGCAGCGCGAACTGTCCAGGCGGCCGGTCGCCTCGCAGGCCGGGCAGGCCTGCCAGCCGTCGTAGCTAGGCGCTATTGTCGCTCATGGCTCCTGCGCCGGGGCATCCGGCCGCTCGCCTCCTGCAGCGCACGGCGGTCGTGCTCCGCGAGGATGATCTCCATAGCCTTCTCGAACACGGCGCGCGGCGGCCCGCCCTTCGCCGCGGTCCACAGGGCGAGCTGGTGCGGATGCACGTCCAGGAACCGGGCGAGGCTGTCGCGGCCGCCGCTGATCAATTCACACTGCTGCAGGATGCGCGCGCACATCTCTGCCCACCGCGGCTTCTGTTCCATGCGGTGCGGGGGAGCAATAGGTATGCCCGTCTACGGCGCGAGCAGCCAGGCGCAGGCTTCTTCCTCGGTGCGAAAGCGCCGCGCCTCGAGGCCGCGGCGCGCGGCCTCCATGACCGCCGCGTCGTACACCGCGATCATGTCGGGAGTCGCCGCCACCAAGGCGAGGCGAAAGCCCGGCGCCACGCCGGCGAGCGCGATGGCGCGCAGCGAGTCGCGCCCGGCTAGGTGCACGAAGCTGTCGCCGCCGCCGGCTCCCACCACCAGCAGCGACTTGCCCCGGCGCTGCAGGCACTCTGCGGCGAGCGTGCGATAGCAATCCTGGACGTCGCGGGGCTGCCCGGGGCCTACCCGGCACCGCAAGTAGCGCTGCGCCTCACCGATGTCGCAGCACGGAGAGACATAGACGGATTGCACCCACGCTATCGTGGCAGGCGGCCGTTACGGTTTCGACAGGCGGGCGCAGGCCGGCCGGCGCAGGACCCATAATGGCGGCCGAAAAACGCCATGAAGCTGAACGACCTCGAACGCGCCATGCGCGCCGGCGAGCTGGGGCGCGTCGTGCAGGTCGCCCTGGAGCACCAGATCCGCGTGGGGGAATTCTTCGGCGCGCCGGATTTCGTGCCGGTAACGCAGGCGCATGTCATGGCCGATACCGAGAGCCTGGGCGAAGCCGGCGTGGCCTGGCTGGAATCGCTCGCCCGCGACAACGGGGCCGTGCGCGTGCCGACCATCACCGACCCGCGCGGCACCGACTTCGCCAAGGCCGGGCTGCTCGGGCAGCAGGCCTGGATGCTCGAGCTGGAGCGCCGCGCCGTCGCGGCGTTGCGCAAGCTCGGCGTGTCGATGACCGACACCTGCATCAACTACCAGACCATTCAGGCGCCCACGCGCGGCGAAAGCGTCGCCTTCGGCGATACGGGCGTGGTGATCTATTCGAACTCGGTTTGCGGCGCGCGCTCGAATTTCGAGGGCGGACCTTCGGCGCTGTCGGCTGGACTGACCGGCCGCACCCCGCGCTACGGGTTCCATCTGGACGAGCAGCGCGAGCCGACCGTGGCGATCCAGGTGGATTACACGCCGAAGAACCTGAACGACTGGGGCGCGCTCGGCGGCGTGATCGGACGCCTGGCGGGCAATTACTGGGCGGTGCCGGTGGTCGAGGGGCTGGACGCGGCGCCCACCTCGGATGAGCTCAAGCACTTCGGCGCAGCGATGGCGAGCTTCGGCTCGGTGGCGCTGTTCCACTTGCCCGGCATCACGCCCGAGGCGCAAGGCGGCACGCTGCGCGCCGCGCACCGCGTCGGCGAGGCCGAGGTGCGCGCGCTGCAAGGCGAATATGCGAAGAGCACCGAGGTCGACGTGGTGGTGTTCTCGGCGCCGCAGCTCAGCCTCTACGAGCTGCGCGCGCTCGCCGGGCTATGCGACGGCCGGCGCTTCGCCCGGCCGCTGCTTGCCGTGACCAGCCCGCAGGTCAAGCCCGACGCCGACCGCTTCGGCTTCACGCAGCGCATCGAGGCGGCCGGCGGGGAGGTGCTCTCGGGCATGTGCTTCTACCAGTCCTACGCGCGCGAGATCGCCGAAGCCCGCGGCTGGAAGCGCCTCGCCACCAACAGCGCGAAGCTGGTGAACATCCTCGGCGGCTACGGCTACGTGCCGCTGCTCGCGTCCATGGAAGCGTGCGTAGATGCCGCGGTCAGTGGACGGCTGGAATGAAGCAGGCGGGAATGAAGCAATGGGTTGCGCGCCATGCCATGGGCAAGCCCGTGCAAGGCGAGGCGCTGGTCGCCCAGGACGGCTTTTCGGCGCGCTACGACCTCGATCGCCTCGCCGGCAGGTTCTCGCGGCCGGCGCACAAGCTGGTCGGGCAATCCTATGTCGGCAAGGTGCTGGTCCTCGACACCGCCAAGGGCGGCGTGGCAAGCGCCTGGATGCTGCGCGAGATGGCCTCGCGCGGCGTGGCGCCGCTCGCGCTGGTCCTCAATAGCGTGAACCCCATCCTCGTGCAGGGGGCGGCCTTCGGCGAGCTCACGCTGCTCGCCGGATTCGACGGCGACGTGACGGCGCAGGTGCCGCACGGGGCGACGGTCGCGATCGATCCCGAAAAACGCATGCTGAGGATACTGTGAAGAAAAAAAAGCCCAACCTGCTGGTGATCCTGGTCGACGACCTGCGCTACGACGAGTTCGGCGCCGGCGGGCATCCCTACATGAAAACGCCGCACATCGACCGGCTGGCGCGCGAGGGCGCGCTGTTCGAGCGCGCCTTCCACACCACGCCGATCTGCTCGCCCAACCGCGCCTCGATCCTGACCGGGCAGTACGCGAGCCGCCACGGCGTGATCGACAACGTGGCGCGCGACGCCATGAGCCACCGGCTGCCCAACTACCACCTGGAGCTGCAGAAGCTGGGCTACGAGACCGCGCACATCGGCAAGTGGCACATGGGCAACGACGGCCGGCCGCGCCCGGGCTACGACCACTGGGTGAGCTTCGACGGCCATGGGCGCATCAACGATCCGAAGCTCAACGTGAACGGGGAGTACGCGCCGCACCCGGGCTACATCACCGACCTGCTGAACGCCATGGCGGTGAAGTTCGTCGAGGAGCGCCGCGGCGCGAGGCCGTGGTCGCTGTTCCTCGCGCACAAGGCGGTGCACCCGGACGCCGAGCAGGCCGCCGACGGCACCTTCGCGATGACCGGCTACGTGGCCGCCGAGCGCCATCGCGCCCTGTACCGGGACGCGGTGTTCCCGAAAAAGCCCAACATGCTGCCGTACCGCGAAGTGGTGAAGAGCAAGCCGGCTTGGGCCGAGGCCTTCGAGCTGAAGGATGCGCCGCGGGTGCGCGCGATGCTCGACGTCATCCATTCCGGGGCGCAGGAGGAAATCCGCGAGCGCGCGCGCATGATGGCGGCGGTGGACGAGGGCGTCGGCCTGCTGCTGCAGGCGCTGGAGCGCAGCGGCGAGCTCGACAACACCGCCATCGTGTTCCTCGGCGACAACGGCTATTTCTTCGGCGAGCACGGCCTGGGGCCCGAGCGGCGCTTCGCCTACGAGGAGGGTATCCGCGCGCCTTTCGTCGTGCGCTATGGGGACAAAATCAGGCCCGGCACGCGCCGCTCGCAGCTCGTCCTTTGCCAGGATATCGCGCCCACCTTGCTCGAGCTGGCCGGCGGCAAGCCGGGGCCGCACATCCAGGGCCGCTCGCTGCTGCCGCTGTTCGCCGGCAAGGCGCCCTGGCGGAAATCCATCCTCATCGAATACTGGGCGGAGAACGCCATGCCCTGGCTCGTGGGCATGACCTACAAGGCCGTGCGCACCGAGCGCTACAAGTACATCCACTGGGTGAATCGCGGCCGCTCGGGCGAGCTGGACGAGCTCTACGACCTGGAGAAGGATCCCTTCGAGCTGAAGAACCTGGCCGGCCGCCCGGCCGCCCGCACCGTGAGGGCGCGCCTGCGCGCCGAGCTCAAGCGCCTGGCGGTGGCGGCGCTGGGTCTTTGATCGCCGCGAGGTCCTCGTACCGCGGGTCGATGGTGACGCCGTCGTAATAGAAGGTGTTGGGGGCCGCCGCGGCCTTGGTCAGCTTGTCCGGGTCCAGGTCGCAGATGTAGATAGGCGTGCGCATCCCGCCCACGTCGATCCAGCCCAGGATGGCCTTGGGACGGCCCCGGACATAAACCAGCTCGGACACCCGGCGAAACTCGTAGCTGCCGACCCGGTGGCGGTGAAGGACTCTCAGCCCCTTCCGGATCTTCCTGCGGTTATGCATCGTCGGAAGATGAGATAAGCACGCGCCGTGCCCCTGTCGCGAATCCGTCGACGCTAGCCGTTCCGGTCCCTACGCAGGTAGACGCTGAACGTGGTCCCTTCCCCCGCGCGAGACGCCACGGCGATGCGCCCGCCGTGCGATTCAACGATGGCGCGCGCGATGTACAGGCCCAGTCCGGTGCCCAGGTGCGCCGTTTCGGCCGCCTGCCAGTAGCGGCCGAAGAGGTTCGGTAAATCCTTCTCGGCGATGCCCGGACCCCAGTCGCGTACGTCGATGCGCAGCCACTCGCCGTCGTCGGCCAGGCGCACTTCCACGCGGGCGCCCTCGGGGGAGAACTTGACCGCGTTGCCGATGAGGTTGGCGAGCACCTGCGTCAGGCGCTGGCGGTCGCAGCGGGCGAGGTGCGCCTGGCCGGCGGGCGCCTGCAGCTCCAGGCTGACGCGCCGCGCCTCGGCCGCAAGCCGCGCCGACTCCACCGCATCCTCGAGGATCGGCAGCACGTCCTGGCGCGATGGGTCGAGGCTGAAGCGGCCGGCCTCGATGCGCGCGGCGTCGAGCAGGTCGTCCACCAGCCGCTTCATGCTCTCCGCCGAGCGATGGATGGCGTCCAGCGCCCCATCCAATCCCGCCAGGGCCTTTTCCTCCCCGGCCGCGCGCTTCACATAGCCGATGCCCAGCAGCACCGCAGTAAGAGGCGAGCGCAGGTCGTGCGAGACGATTGCGAGCATGTTCTCTCGGGCGCGCTTGGCCTGCTCCACCTGCTGCAGCTGCCCGTGCAGGCGCCGGTGCGCATCGCGCAGCGCCGCCACCACGCCGGCGATGAGCACGCCGATCGCGACATAGGTGAGCACGCGGGCGACGCTGGTCCACGAATCGAACACCGCCGCCAGCGGCGCGGCATAGTAGTAGTCGATGCCGATCGCGGTCACCGCAGCGTCGAGCAGCGCCGGGCCCAGACCGCCGTAGAGCGCGCTTAACACAACCGAGGCGACGGCAAGCGACGAAAGCTGCGTGCCTTCCACCAAATGCAGCAGGTGCACCAGGGCAAGCGAGCCGAGCGCCAGCGCCAAAGCAACTCCGTAGCGGCGCCACGGACCGCGCTCCGTGAGCACGAATCGCTCGAGCCAGGACATCTAGCGACTATAAAGGTAGGCGGCAATGTCGCGCGCCTGCTCCTCGCTTACTCCCACGGCCGGCATGGCGGTGTTCGGGGCGAGCTGGCGCGGGTCCACGATCCACTGGATGAGCTGCGCGGCGCTGTTCGTGGCCACGCCGCCGATATAGGTGCGCTTGCGGAAATCCTGCAGCGGGGGACCGACGGTGGCGGTGGCGCCCGGCACGCCCGGGATGGTGTGGCAGGCGCCGCAGCCGAATTGCGCGATGAGGGCCTGCCCGCGGCGCGGGTCGCCGCCGGTGGCGGGCTCGCTTTCGGGCAGGCTGCGCTCGCAGCCGGCAAGAAGCAGG
Source organism: Burkholderiales bacterium (assembly GCA_036259215.1). Taxonomy (GTDB): domain Bacteria; phylum Pseudomonadota; class Gammaproteobacteria; order Burkholderiales; family SG8-39; genus SCGC-AG-212-J23. The sequence continues at coordinate 8,839 of DATACE010000025.1, forward strand.
ACGACAATCAGGCGGGAGAGCGGCGCAGCCATCGCGATACCAGGAACAGTGCCGCCAGCGGATAGGCGAGGCCAGCCGGCACCCACATCACCAGTCCGGCGAGCTGCTGGTCGTCCAGGTCGTAGCCCGCGTACCAGGAGGTGCGCGAGAAGGTCATCAGCGCCCCCAGCGCCCCGGTATGCAGCATGGTGGTGAAGAGCGACGCGATGGCGGCGAGCTGGCGCGAGCCGGGCGCTAGCACCGCCCACCAGAAAATCGCCGCCGGCAGGAAGAAGCTCGCGTGCTGCAGGAGGTGCAGCCAGGGGCTGCGCACCGCCGCCTCGAAGAGCACCGGCACGTGCCACAGCCACACGCCCAGCGCGTGCAGGCCCCAGGCGAAGCCCGGGTCGGTGAGCAGCCGGGGAATGCGCAGCGGCACCACCCAGCGCCACGCCTCCACCGGCTTGCCGAGCGCAAGCAACGGCGCGGCGACCACCATCAGGAGCTCGTGCTGCACCATGTGCGCCCACAGCAGCCGCTCGGCGTAGTGGTGCAGCTCGGAGAGCAGCGCGATGGCCACCACCAGCCAGCCCAGGCAAAAGCAACCCACGTGCGCGTAGCGGATCCCGCGACCCGCGCCCGCCTTGCGCCACAGCCGCCCGACCCCCCAAAAGTACAGGCCGAGTGTAAAAGCGAGCAGGGCGACGGTCAGGGCATGCATGCGGGAATGATGAGCGCGGTCGCCCAGGCGGCGGCGATCACCAGCGAGAATAGCGCGGCCGTCCAGGTCGCCACCAGCGGCAGGAACGGGTCTTTGCGGCCTTTCATGGCGCGCGCCGCGCGGGCGCCGGCGACCACGCAAAAGACGAGCGGCAGGAGGAATGCCAGGTGCAGCGCCCACGACCAGTCCCCGCCGCAGGCCGCCGGGACCAGCGCATAGCCGGCGCTGATCGCGAAGAGCGCGGCGAGCGGGGCGAGCAGCAGGGCCGGCCAGGCGCGCATGTCAGAGGAGCCGCGGCGCCCAGTAGATGACCGCGTAGATCGGCAGCCAGCTGTAGACGACGAAGTACCAGTACATGCCGTTGTCGCTGACATCCACGTGGCGCTTGCCCTCGATGCGGCCGGAGAAGAATACCGCCGCGAGCACCGCGCTGTCGTACAGGTCGGTAGCGAGGTGCACGGTGTGCAGGCCGAGCAGCACCCACAGGATGGAGCCGTACGCGTTCTCGTCCCAGCGCACGTTGAGCGCGCCGAACTCGAGCGCGCGCACCGCCAGCATGGCGATGCCCAACAGCACGATGATCGACAGGCCGATCTTGATCCTGCGGTTGTCGCCGTCCTCGCCGGCCTTCTTGGTCCAGTGGTTGGGCCAGATGCTCGCGAGCAGCAGCCCGATGTTGAGCGTGCCCCACAGCAGCTCGGGCGGCGCCGAGCTCATGGGCCAGCTTTGCGCCTGGCTCCACAGGTAGAAGTAGGCCGCCACCGTGAGGGCGAACACCGTGCCCTCCACCGCGATGAGGCCCATCGTGCCCCACCAGATGATGCCGTGGTGGCTGAACTTGTAGCTCGGAAGCTGCGACACATCCAGCATGGGCGAATCTGGAGGGGTCATGGTCGCTTCTCCAGGGCGAGGTGCTCCTGCGTCTCCTGCTTCTTCGGCCAGAACCAGGCCGTGACGGCGATGGCCACCGGAATGGCGCCCCACACGGCCGCCCACGGCGTGAACACCGAGCTGATGAACAGCGTCGCCACGGCCACCGCGCTCGCGAAGGGCCAGATGCTCGGGTTGGGAAAGGTGCTGCGGTGGTCGGGCAGCGCTTCCACCACGGTGGTCACCAGCGCTTCGCGCGACTTCTCGGCCAGGCCGGTGACCGCGCGCGGCTCGGAGGCCGGCACCGGCGCCTCCTCCCACAGCGGATCGCGCCCGCGTACGATGGGCACCTTGTCGAAGTTGTAGCTCGGCGGCGGCGAGGCGCTCGCCCACTCGAGGGTGGCTGCGTTCCAGGGGTTGTCGCCCGCCGGGCTGCCCGCGCGCAGGCTGCGCACGGCGTTCACCACGAACAGCAGCACGCTGAGCGCGATCATGGCGGCGCCCAGCGTGGCGATCAGGTTGAGCGTGCCCCAGCCGGTGCTTTCCGCATAGGTGTACACGCGCCGCGGCATGCCCTGCATCCCGAGGTGGTGCATGGGATAGAAGGCGACGTTGAAGCCCACGAAGAACAGCCAGAAGTTCCACTTGCCCAGGCGCTCGCTCATCATGCGGCCGGTGATTTTCGGGAACCAGTAGTACCAGGCGCCGAAGAGGGGGAACACGGCACCGCCGATCAGCACATAGTGCAGGTGCGCCACCACGAAGTAGCTGTCGTGCAGCTGGTAGTCGAGCGGCACCGAAGCCACCATCAGCCCGGTGAGGCCGCCGGCCAGCAGGATGAAGAAGAACGCCAGCACGAACAGCAGCGGCGTCCTGAACTGCAGCCGCCCGGTCCACAGCGTGGCGATCCAGCAAAAGATCTGGATCGCCGTGGGGATGGCGATGAGCATGCTGGCCGCGGTGAAGAAGCTCTTGCCGAGCTCGGGGAGCTGCGCCGCGAACATGTGGTGCACCCACAAGCCGAAGCCGAGGAATGCGGTGGCGATGAGCGCGAGCACCAGCGCCGGATAGCCGAACACCGGCCGGCGGGCGAACGTGGGCAGGATGGTGGAGATGAAGCCCAGCGCCGGGATGAAGATGAGGTACACCTCGGGGTGGCCGAAAAACCAGAAAAGGTGCTGCCACAGCACCGGGTCGCCGCCTTCTCCCGGGTTGTAGAAGTGGGTGCCGACCAGCCGGTCGAGGATGAGCATGGTGCTCGCCAGCATCACCGAGGGCATGGCGAACAGGATCATGAAAGAGGTCGCCACCATCGCCCACACGAATAGCGGCATGCGGGCGAGCGTCATCCCGGGCGCGCGCAGCTTGAAGGCGGTGGTGATGATGAGCACCGCCTCGAGCAGCGCGGAGAGCTCGGTGAAGGTCACCAGCTGCGCCCAGAAGTCCACGCGCTTGCCCGGCGAGTAGCTCGGGTTCGCCAGCGGCACGTAGCTGAACCAGCCGGCGTCGGGCCCGATGTCGAGGAAGAACACGGCGTAGAGCATCAGGCCGCCGAAGAGGTACACCCAG
>DATACE010000026.1:0-5579 GCA_036259215.1 Burkholderiales bacterium
CAAGCTGCCGGCGTGCGCCGAGATGTGCTCCACCAAGGCGCTGCTGGGGGGCGACGGCGACGTGATCGCCGACATCTACCGGGAGCGCGTGCTGCGCCGGGGCAAGGGCTCGGAAGTCTGGGGCTGGGGCACGGCCTACGGCCCGGGCCGGCCCGGCGCCCAGCCGCCGGTACAGCAGCCGGCGGGGAAATCATGAGAACAAGGCAGATCCTTCTTATCGCGATCGCATCGCTCGGCCTGGCCGCGTGCAGCGAGCAGGCCCAGGTCACCCAGTACCAACAGGGCAAGTACCAGGGCAAGCCCGACACGCGCGCCTGGGACAACGAGCCGGCCGCAGCGGCGCTGCGCGGCGGCCAGTGGACCAAGGGCAACCGCGAGAGCTGGGAGGAGACCATCAAGTCGCGCCAGCTCGCCCAGCACGAGCACCGGCGGATCTACCAGTAACAGGAGGCGCGATGCGGATTCTTACCAGGCTGTGCCTGGCGTTTGTCCTCTCACTGTCCGCGAGCCTCGCGCTTGCGCAGTCCGAAGCGCAGGAGCAGCAGAAGCGGCAGGTCACCCAGCCGGGCAACAATGCCCCGGTATGGCGGGACGTCCGGTCAGGCCAGGAAAACTATACGACCGTGCAGGGCCGCGAGGCAGGGGTGCTGGTGCAATCGGCCGGCGAAACCTGGCGCCAGATCCGCAATGGCCCGGTCACGTTCTACGGCGGCTGGCTGGTGATCCTGGTCACGCTGCTGATCGCCGCGCTGTACTTCGGCAAGGGGCCGGTCCGGCTGCACGAGCGGCCCACCGGGCGCCTGATCCGGCGCTTCAGCACGGTCGAGCAGGTGGTGCACTGGTCCACCGCCATCAGCTTCTGCGTGCTCGGCATCTCGGGCCTGATCATGCTGTTCGGCAAGCATGTGCTGCTGCCGGTGTTCGGCTACACGCTGTTCGGCTGGCTGGCGGCGCTGTCCAAGAACCTGCACAACTTCATTGCGCCGCTGTTCATCCTCTCGGTGCTGGTGATGGTGCTGATCTGGGTGCGCGACAACCTGCCGCGGGCCTACGACTGGCAGTGGTTCCGCAAGGCCTATGCCTTCTTCATGCGCGGCGAGCACATCCCTTCCGGGCGCTTCAACGCCGGCGAGAAGGGCTGGTTCTGGTTCGGCGTGGTGGGCCTGTCCATCGTGGTGAGCTGGAGCGGCGTGATCCTGCTGTTCCCCAACTTCGACCAGACGCGCGCGGTGATGCAGGATGCATGGATCTGGCACGCGGTCGCGGCGCTGATTTACATCGCCATGTCGCTCGGCCACATTTACATGGGCACGATCGGCGTCGAAGGCGCCTACGGCAACATGCGCACCGGCTACACCGACGAGACGTGGGCCAGAGAGCACCATTCGATCTGGTACGACGAGGCGAGACGCGGAAAGTCGGCCGCGCCCGGCGGTGCGGTTCCTGCCGGAGCGCCTCACATGAAGGAGAAAGCATGAGAAAGGTCGTCGCAACACTCGTAGGCGGGCTCCTGATCGGGGCTTTCGCCGCTTCCCACGCCAAGCTGCCGCCTGCACCGGCGAAGAGCGAAGAGCAGAAAGCCGCCGAGGCCCAGAAGGCGGCCGCAACCAAGGCGAAGGAAGCCGAGCTGCTCAACCGCGCCCAGGAAAAGGCGGTCGCCAACTACAAGAAGAACCAGGCCGCTTCCATGGGAGCGGCGAAGAAATGAGGCGAGCCTTTGCAGGGCTGGCCATCGCGGCGCTCGCCGCCTGCCAGAGCATGGGCGACGCCGAAGCGCCGCGCGCCACGGCCAGCCTGCAGCCCACCCAGGGCAACAAGACGTTCGGCGAGGCGACTTTCGAGCAGGTCGGCGCCGACCGGGTGCGCGTGGTGGTGTTCGCGCAGAACCTGAAACCCGGCGGCGAGCACGGTTTCCACATCCACGAGGCCGGCGATTGCAGCGCGCCGGACGCCGAGAGCGCCAAGGGCCATTTCAACCCGGCGAACAGGCCGCACGGCATGCCCGGGCGCCAGAGCCATGCCGGCGACCTGCCGATGCTCAAGGCGGCGAAGAACGGCCGCGCCAAGCTCGACCATGTCCTGGAGGGCGTGACGCTCGCGGCCGGCCCGACCAGCATCGTCGGGCGCGGGATCGTCATCCACGCCGACCCGGACGATTTCAAATCCCAGCCCGCCGGCAATTCCGGCGCGCGCATCGCCTGCGGCGTAATCCGGCCCGGCTAACGAACGTTGGAGGAGAGGGGCGGGGAAGGGCGCCTGAATCGGCGCCCTTCTTTTTTCTACGCGCCCTCGACCAGGATCAGCTTGCCGCGCGAGGCTTTCTGGCGCAGCGCGATAAGCGGTGCGTACTCGGGCGAGCCGTACCATTTGCGCGCCTGCTCCATCGACGGGAATTCCAGCGCCACGAAGCGCTTGGGCGCCCAGCCGCCCTCGAGCGTCTCCACCTTGCCGCCGCGCACGATGAAGCGGCCGCCGTACTGCTTGACCACCGCCAGCACCTGCTTGCGGTATTCCTCGTAGACTGCCGCATCGGTCACCTCGATCTCGCCCACCACGTAAGCCGCCATCGGCTCTCCCGTCAAAGAAGCAATCGCGACAGCATACCGAGCACCGCCATGACTGCAACCGTTTCGATTAGCCCGCGGTGCAGCCCGAGCATGAGCAGCGCGGCGACCAGCGTGAGTCCGCACGTCTTCCAGTCCACTGCGCCTGCCGGGAAAAGCACGTGCCACGCAAACCAGAGCGTAAGGTTCAGGATCACGCCGACCACGGCGGCGGTGATCGCCGCCAGCGCGCCCGACAGCCGCGCGTTCGAGCGCAGCCGCTCGATGTAAGGGGCGCCGGCGAAGATCAGCGTCATCGGCAGCGCGAACGTCACCCAGGTGCTCAGGGCCGACCCGAGCACGGCGGCACCCACCGGCGAAAAGGGCGCGGCATCGCGGTAGGCGGCGAGGAAGCCCACGAACTGCGTTACCTTGATGAGCGGCCCGGGCAGCGTCTCGGCGAGGCCCAGGCCATCCACCATCTCCGGGGCGCTCATCCAGCCATAGCTCTCCACCGCCTGCTGCGCCATGTAGGCGAGCAGCGCGTAGGCGCCGCCGAAGCTCACTACGGCCAGCTTGGAGAAGAAGGCCGCGATGTCGAACATCACGTGGTCCACGCCCAATGAGGCCACCACGAGCGCGATCGGCGCAAGCCACAGCGCAAGGCCGGCGAGCAGGGCCCGCATCGATTGCTGCCATCGTGCTGGATCACGTTCCTTTCCCGGTGCTTCCTGTCGTTGCGTGGTGAAAAACCCCACGGCGCCCGCCGCCGCGACGATGAGCGGAAACGGCAGGTCGAGGAAGAAAATGCCGACGAAGGCGGCGGCCGCCACGCCCAGGAGCAGCCGCGTCTTCAGCCCGCGCCGGCCGATGCGCAGCAGCGCCTCCACGACGATCACCAGCACCGCCGCCTTGATGCCGAAGAGCGCGCCTTCCACCGCCGGGATGCCCTGGCCGAGCACGTACAGCAGGCTCACCGCCAGCATGACCAGGGCCCCCGGCAGGACGAACAGCGCGCCGGCGGCGAGCCCGCCGCGCGTGCCGTGCAGCAGCCAGCCGACATAGGTGGCGAGCTTCTGCGCCTCGGGCCCGGGCAGCAGCATGCAGAAATTGAGCGCGTGCAGGTAGCGCTGCTCCTCCACCCACTTCTTCTCGTCGACCAGCACGCGGTGCATCAGCGCGATCTGTCCCGCCGGCCCACCGAAGCCCAGGCAGCCGATCTTGAACCAGACGCCCAGCGCCTCCCGGAATGTTACCTGTACGCCGCCGGGTTCCATGTATGGACCTCCTCCTTGCCGCCCTTGCACCAGGCGTAGAGCGCGTCGTACATCACCATGCCTTGCTCGAGCATCGGGTGATCCTCGGGGAACATCTTCGAAAGGCCGATCGACAGGGCGGCGAGCCCGGCCGCCTGCGGTGCGAGCTCCATGCGGTTCGTATCTGCGCCGCGCACGATCAGCGCGAGCTCGCGCAGCGCCGGGTCGCTCTCCAGGCGGTAGTGGCGCAGGAACGCATCGAAGCTGCAGCGCTCGCCCTCGTGGGAGAACGCCACGCCCGGAATGTCGTAGGGCAGCGCTTCGCGCTCGAGCGCAATTTCTTTTACTTGCGAGCTTGGGACGTAGAGGAACTCGGCGGCCGCATCGATGAAGCGGCGGATGAGCCAAGGGCAGGCGATGCGGTCGATCTTGGGCCGCTCCCGCGTCACCCAGCGGGTCGCCGCGCCCTGCGGTTTGGCATCCGTCGGACCTTCCCAGCCTTCGATGCCACCTTCCAGGTAGCGCGCGCCGAGCGCTTTGGCGACGCCCTGGCTTACCTCGTGGCCGTGGACGCAATAGACGACGACGGGTGCTGCGGCGGGAAGCGTTTTCTTCCAGTCCTCCACCTTCGCCGGATCGCGATGCAGGGCACCGCCGATCATGTGGCCGGACTCGAGGAAACGCTCGCGGCGGCGCACGTCGATGACGAGCGGCGGACGATCGGACTGCAGGGATTGCCGCAGCGCGGCCGGGGTAATCGAGGCGACGGAAGCGTCCATGCTCTCTCCTTGAGAGTGACGCAGAGCTTGGACGGACCGCCGTCTTGGTGTGGCGCCGGGAGCCTGCATCCCGACGTGGAACGCGGCAAGTCTAGATCAGGGCGCAACCTTGGGCAAGCGCTGCACCCAGGTGAGCGCGGCATCGATGCTGTGCCGGCTGCCGGAATCCGCGGCGTCGTAGCCGGGCAGGCGAGCGGCATGCGCCCTGAACGCATCGCCGCGCAGTATCTCCAGGAAAGCGTGCAGCACGGGGGCGCGCAGCGCGGACTTCTGGCATGCGACGAAGTAGCGCTCGATCGCAAGCGGCACGAACGCGAGGCGAAAGCGCGTGGCATCGGCGCGCAGGCCGAACCCGGCATCGGCGCGCTTGGCGGCGACCGCGGCGGCCACCGAGTCGTGCATGTCGGCCTGCCGGTGTATAAAGCGCACGCCCGGCCGGGCGAGGTCCTGCACGCCGCGGATCTTCGAGCCGGCGCGCACGATGAGGCCCTGCTCGCGAGTGACGAAATGGATCAGGGCGTGCCGGCGCGGGTCGAGCCACTTGCCCAGCGCGGCCGCCGCAGCCGCGGCGCGCGGCAGCGCATCCGCGACATGGAATCCCGCCAGGTCGCATTCGCCCCGCGCGAGCGACGCCAGGCAATCGTCGGAGCCCTTGAACGCCAGCGCGAGGTCGAGCTGGCGCTCGCAGAGCGCCGGCAGCGACGCAAGCGCGAGGTCATGGCTCGCATGCACGACCAGGCGCGGCCGCGCCTGCGGCAGCGCGGGCGTAAGCATGGCCGCGATCTCCGCGCGCAGCCGCTCCATCGGCTCGCCGAGCGCCGTGCGCACCCGCTCGTCCGCCAGCAGCACCTTGCGGCCCAACGGGCTCAGGCGTGCTCCCCGCCCGCGCTGCATGTCGACCAGCGCGGCGCCGAACAGGCGCGCGCCTTCGCCCAGGATGCCCCAGGCAAAGCGGTAGGAGACCCCGGCGGCGCGCGCGGCCTCGCGCAGCGAGCGCGAGC
>DATACE010000027.1:0-1925 GCA_036259215.1 Burkholderiales bacterium
CCTCACCGAGCACTGCGTTTCCACCGAGCAGGTGTTCGACGGCGCGCTGCTCAAGGTGCACCGGGACACGGTGCGCCTGCCCGACGGCAGCACCGGCGGGCGCGAGTACATCCGGCACCCCGGGGCGGTGGCCATCGTGCCGCTGTTCGACGACGGCCGCGTGCTGCTCGAGCGCCAGTTCCGCTACCCGCACCGCCGCGAGTTCATCGAGATCCCCGCCGGCAAGCTGGAGCCGGGCGAGCCGCACCTGGACACCGCCAAGCGCGAGCTTCTGGAGGAAACCGGCTACGTGGCGCAGGAGTGGACGCATCTGGGCGTGTTCCACACCGCCATCGCCTACACGGACGAGGCGATCCAGCTCTACGTGGCGCGCAAGCTGTCCCCGGGCGAGCGCAAGCTCGACCAGGGTGAGTTCCTGGAGGTCTTCACCGTTCCCCTGGAGCAGGCCGTCGCCATGGTGCGCGACGGCCGCATTACGGACGCGAAGTCCGTCGCCGGCCTGCTTTGGGTCTCGACATTCCTCTGATCCGGGTGTACCATCCGTATGGATGGCTTATGGATGGGAGGCGGATGGCAATCCCGGTTGAGAGCGAGAAAATCACGATCAACCTGGGGGTGGTCGACCTGGGGCAGATCGACCTGCTAGCGCGGGAAGGCTTCTATAGCAATCGCACCGACTTCATCCGCACGGCCATTCGCAATCAGCTGGGCGCGCATGCCGAGGTGGTGAAGCAGGCGGTGGCGCGAAAGACCCTGGTGCTGGGGCTGCAAGACTTCAGCAAGGCCGACCTCGAAGCAGCGCGCAACGCCGGACAAAGGCTGGAAATCAAGGTGCTCGGCCTCGCGAGGATCGCGCATGACGTCACTCCCGAGCTCGCGCGCGAAGCCATCGGCTCGCTGTTCGTACTCGGGGCCCTGCAGGCCAGCGCCGCGGTCAAGGCGGCGCTCGCCGATCGCATCGTTTAAGGAAACTGGAACGTGAACCTGAAAATGCCGGCGGGCCTCGCGCACGCCACCGCCCTGGTACGCAGCGGCAACCTGATGGAAGCCACGCGCGAGATCCAGCGCGCATTGCGCGGCGGCGCAAGCACGGCCGGCGCAACATCGACGCCCGCTCCGCTGCCTGGCCGCGGACGGTTCCTGACCGACACGTACGCGAACAGCGCGGGCACGCGCACCTACCGGACCTACCTTCCTTCGCGTCCGGTCCAGGGCTTGCCCGTCGTCGTCATGCTTCACGGCTGCAAGCAGAATCCGGACGACTTTGCGGCCGGCACACGCATGAACGCCCTGGCCGACGAGCTCGGCTTTGCCGTGGTCTACCCTGCCCAATCGCACCAGGCGAACGTCTCGGGGTGCTGGAACTGGTTTCAGCCGCAGCACCAGCGGCGCGAGGCCGGCGAGCCTTCCCTGATCGCCGGGATTACGCGAGAAGCGGCCGCGCGCCACAAGCTGGACGAGCGGCGCGTTTACGTCGCGGGGCTCTCCGCCGGTGGCGCGATGGCCGCCGTCATGGCGAGCACCTACCCGGAGCTGTACGCTGGCGTGGGCATCCATTCCGGCCTGCCTTTCGGAGCCGCACGCGACTTGCCTTCCGCCCTGGCGGCCATGAAGCGCAAACCCCACGGCGGCCGCGGCGCCGCGCAAACCGTCCCGCTGATCGTGTTCCATGGCGACCGCGACACCACCGTGCACCCGAGCAACGGCGAATACCGGGTGCCGGGCACGCTGGAAAGGGTCGAGCGGGGTCGCGCCAACGGGCGCGCATATACGCGCACGTTGCACCTCGACGCCGAGGGAGAGACGCTGCTCGAGCACTGGCTGGTGCACGGCGCGGGGCACGCCTGGTCGGGCGGCAGCGCCAGCGGCTCCTTCGCCGATCCGCAGGGTCCCGACGCCAGCCGGGAGATGCTGCGTTTTTTCCG
>DATACE010000028.1:0-9867 GCA_036259215.1 Burkholderiales bacterium
GCGATGGCGCGACCGTTGCCCCAGCCCGGCCCCACCGAGCCGGCGCCCGTGACGATCGCCACGCGGTCCTGCAATCTCATGCGAAGCGGTAAAGGCGCCGGGGGTTGTCCACGAGCAGCGCTTGTCGCTGAGCGTCGGCGGGCGCAATCTCGGCGAGGAGGTCCACCAGCGCGCCGTCGTCGGGCACTTCCTTCAGATTCGGGTGCGGCCAGTCGGTGCCCCACAGCACACGGTCGCCGAGCTCGGCCACCAGCTTGCGCCCGAACGGCCAGGCGTCGCGCCAGGGCGTAGGCTGCCGGGAAATGCGCTCGCTTCCGCTGACTTTCACCCAGTGGTTGCGGTTCTCCAGGAACTTCACGAGGTCCTTGAAGGGCGCCTGTTCGATGCCCAGCGCGGCATCGACGCGCCCCATGTGGTCGATGACCACCGGCACTGGCGAGCGCTGCAGGTGCGGCGCCAGCTCGCCCAGCAGGTCTCCCACGTAATGGATCTGCAGATGCCAGCCCAGGTCGGCGACCCGGGCGGCGAACTTCAGCACGCTTTCGATGGGCGCAGTGGTGCCCAAGTGGCGCGTGAAGTGAAAGCGTGCGCCGCGAAAGCCCTGCCGGTCGAGCGATTTCAGCTCGCTCAAGGGAAGCGTGGGCGGCACCAGGGCGACGCCCACGTATTGGCCTTTTCCCGCGGCGATCAGGTCCGACGCCGCCGAGTTGTCGAAGCCGTGCGCGGCCGACTGCACCACCACGCCGCGCTCGATCCCCAAGTGTGCGTGCAGCGCGAACAGCGTCTCCTTAGGTGCGTCGGCTTCGGGCGTATAAGTCCGGTCGGGCGCGAAAGGAAACCGCCGCTGCGGCCCGAAGACATGGAAGTGCGTATCGCAGGCGCCGGGCGGCAGCCGCAGCCGGGGCTTGCTCGGGCTCGAGTGGAACGACATTATTCGAGGCATTGTATGGGTAAACCCCTGCTTGGGAAGCTCAGCGCCGAGGCAGTCGGCATGATGGAATTGCCGCGGCTCGCTCGCCATGTGCTCGAGGGGTTTCGTGCGCTCGGCGATCTCACCGGCGCCTCGTCGGATGCGCTGGACGAATGCGGCATCGCCGGCGTGGCGCTGCTGCTCTAAAGAATCTCGTCTGGCCGACATTGAAGCGCACAACCTCGCCGAGCCCGGCGACGTGCTCGTTATCGGGGGTGGCCGGCATCTCCAGCATGGGCGCGATCTCCGCGTCGGTAGGCAGGCGCCAGGGCGAGGCAGGCGCGGTGGTGAACGGCGCGGTACGCGATATCGACCATAGCCGCGGATCGGCTACCCGGTGTGGTGCGTGCCCGGGCGACCTGGTGGAGATGGCAGGACAAATCGAGCAATCCGAGAGATTCGGTTCGAACGACTTGCGGCGGGCGTGCCGCTCAGCGAGTTCGCTGCGCTGCGCAAGAAATAAAACAGCGCATCGCTGCGCTTTGCGGCGACTACCCAGGACTACAATCGCCGCAGGTCCACGCCCAGAGGAGGGGAACCGCAATGACCCGCTTTACCGTCAATGGCAAGTCCACCGAAGTCGATGTCGATCCAAATATGCCGCTGCTGTGGGTGCTCAGGGATGAGCTGGGCATGACGGGCACCAAGTACGGCTGCGGGGTCGCCCAATGCGGCGCGTGCACCGTGCATATCGACGGCCAGGCGGTGCGCTCGTGCGCCATGCCGGTCAGCGCGATCGCCGGCAAGAAGATCACCACCATCGAGGGGCTGGCGGCCACCGCCAATGCGGACGGGGCGCTGCACAAGGTGCAGAAGGCGTGGCTGGAGCACGAGGTCCCGCAGTGCGGCTACTGCCAGGCCGGCATGATCATGGCCGCCGCCGCGCTGCTGCAGGCGAAGCCCAAGCCGACCGACGCGGACATCAACGCCGCGATCACCAACATCTGCCGCTGCGGCACTTTCCAGGAAGTGCGCGCCGCTATCCACGCGGCCGCCAAGGCTTGAGGGGAACGTCATGACCATGAATCGCCGCACTTTCATCGTGTCCTCCGCCGCCGTGACCGGCGGCCTCGCGCTCGGCCTGGAATTTCCGTTCGGCCCGAACGTGGTGCGCGCCGCGGACGGCTCCCCCGAGATCAACGCCTGGGTGGTGATCCGGCCCGACGACACGGTCGTGATCCGCTGCGCCCGCTCCGAGATGGGCCAGGGGACGCTCACCGGTCTCGCGCAGCTGGTCGCCGAGGAGCTTGAATGCGACTGGTCCAAGGTGACCACCGAGTACCCGACCCCCGGGCAAAGCGTCGCGCGCAAGCGCGTCTGGGGCGACTTCTCCACCGGCGGCAGCCGCGGCATTCGCATGTCGCACGAGTACGTGCGGCAGGGCGGGGCCACCGCGCGCCAGATGCTGATCCAGGCCGCGGCCAACCAATGGGACGTGAAGGCCTCCGAGTGCAGCGCCGCCAACAGCGTCATCACGCACAAAGGGTCCGGACGCAGCACGACCTACGGTAAGGTGGCCGAAGCCGCCGCGCGCCTGGAGCCGCCGAAGGAGGTGAAGCTCAAGGATCCGAAAGACTGGAAAATCGCCGGCAAGCCGGTGAAGCGCCTGGACACGCTGCCCAAGCTGACCGGCGCGCAGGTGTACGGCGCCGACATCCGCATGCCCGGCATGCTGAATGCGGCCATCAAGGAGTGCCCGGTGTTCGGCGGCAAGGTGAAGGGCTTCGACGCTTCCAAGGTCGCCGGCATGAAAGGCGTGCGTAAGGTCGTGCAGGTGGGCGACTCGGCCGTGGCGGTGCTCGCCGACGGCTGGTGGCAGGCGAAGAGCGCGCTCGACCAGCTGCCCATCACTTGGGATGAGGGCGCCAACGCCAAGGTGTCGAGCGAGTCGATTGCGGCGACGCTGAAGGAGGGACTGGACGCGCCGCAGGCTTTCGTCGGCAACCAGGCCGGCGACGTGAAAGCCGGACTGTCGAAGGCGGCCAAGCGCATCGAGGCGGTGTACGCGTACCCGTTCCAGAACCACGCGCCGATGGAGCCGATGAACGCCACCGCGCGCTACACGCCCGAGCGCTGCGAAGTGTGGGTGCCGACGCAGGACGGCGAAGCGTCGTTCGCCGCCGTGCTCTCGGCCTCGGGCCTGCCGGCCGAACGCTGCGAAGTCTACAAGCTGCACCTGGGCGGCGGCTTCGGCCGGCGCGGCGCGTTCCAGGACTACGTCACGCAGGCGGTGCTGATCGCCAAGCAGGTGCCCGGCACGCCGGTGAAGCTGCTGTGGTCGCGCGAGGAGGACATGGCGCAGGGCCGCTACCACCCGGTGATGCAGGCTAAGCTGGTGGGCGGGCTGGATGCCGCCGGCAACCTGACCGGCCTGCACGTGCGCCTGTCGGGCCAGTCGATCCTCGCCGCGGTGCGCCCGGCGATCGTCGAGGCGCAGAAAGGGCGCGACCCGCTCAGCTTCCAGGGCCTCGCCGATTCGGGCGAGCATGCCTTTGGCTACAGCATCCCGAACCTGCTCATCGACCACGCGATGCGCAACACGCACGTGCCGCCAGGGTTCTGGCGCGGCGTCAACATCAACCAGAACGCGGTGTTCATGGAATGCTTCATGGACGAGCTCGCCGAGGCGGCGGGCCAGGATCCGCTCGAGTTCCGGCGCAAGAATATGGCCGGGCTGCCGCGCAACCTCGGCGTGCTGAACGCCGTGGCCGAGCGCATCGGCTGGTCCAAGCCGGCGCCGCGCGGCACCTACCGCGGCATCGCGCAGATGAAGGCGTTCAACAGCTACGTGGCGGCGGCCTGCGAGATCTCGGTGCGCGGCGGCAACCAGGTGAAGGTGCACCGCATCGTGGCCGCCACCGATTGCGGCTACGCGGTGAACCCGGCGCAGATCGAGCGCCAGGTGTCGGGCTCGTTCGTCTACGGGCTGTCGGCGCTGTTCATGCAGGAATGCACGGTGAAGGACGGGCGCATCCAGCAGTCCAACTTCCACGACTATCCATCCATGCGCATCGCGCAGATGCCCAAGGTCGAGACCATCGTGCTGGAGTCGGGCGGGCCGCTCTGGGGCGGCATCGGCGAGCCGACGATCTGCGTGGCGGCGCCCGCGGTGCTGAATGCCTTCTACCGCGCCACCGGCAAGCGCATCCGCTCGGTGCCGCTGAAGAACCATGGGATCCAGCTGGTGTGAGGCGCTGGGGGTTGGTCGCGGCGTTGCTGATCACGACAACCCCCTTTGCCGCAGGTGATCCGGCACGCGGCCGCGCGCTCGTCGCGGACCGCTTCGCCGGCATGTGCCTGCTGTGCCACCGCGCGCCGATTCCGGAGGAGCGGTTCCAGGGCGATCTCGCGCCCGACCTCGCCGGCGTCGGCGCGCGTCTTTCCCCGGAGGAGATCCGCGCGCGGATCGCCGACCCGCGCCGCGCCAATCCCGACACGTTCATGCCGGCGTACTTCAGCACGCAGGATCTCGTGCGCGTGGCGCCGGCATACCGCGGCAAGACCCTCTTCACCGAGCAGCAGCTCGAGGATGTGGTCGCCTACCTGGCGACGCTGAAATGATCTCGCGACGGCATTTCCTGCTGGTGCTCGGCGGATTCGCGGCCGCCGCGCAGGCGCAGCTCGACCCCGGCCGCCAGGCGCAGCGCAAGGCGGCGATGGAGGCGGCGGTGCGCGCGGTGACCGGCGGCGCGCCGGTGCGCGAAGGCAAGGTGAAGCTCGAGTTGCCGCCGCTCATCGACAACGGCAACGCCGTGCCGCTCGTCGTCACGGTGGAAAGCCCCATGAGCGCCGCCGACCACGTGCGGGCGATCCATGTGTTCACCGAGAGGAACCCGCAGCCCAACGTGGTGAGCGCCTTTCTCGGCCCGCGCGCCGGCCGGGCGCGCATCGAGACGCGCGCCCGCATCGCCGACACGCAGACCGTGACCGCCATCGCGCAGCTCTCCGACGGCTCGTTCTGGTCCGACAGCATGCACGTGGTGGTCACGCTGTCGGCCTGCCTGGAAGAGGGGCTGATCTAGTGGCGCGCGTCGTGGTCCGCGTCCCGGCGCAAGCTAAGCGCGGCGAGGTGATCGAGATCCGCACGCTCGCCGCGCACCCGATGGAAACCGGGTTCCGGCGCACGCAGCTCGGCGAGCTCATCCCGCGCGACATCGTGCGCAGCCTGGTGTGCACCTACAACGGCGTCGAGGTGTTCCGCGCCGAGCTGCATCCGGCGATCGCCGCCAACCCGCTCATCGTCTTCACCACCGTGGCCACCGAAAGCGGCACGCTCGAATTGCACTGGAGCGGCGACAACGGCTACGCCGCCACGCATTCCGCGCAGATCAGCGTCGTTTGAGGGGCCTGCTTCTCGCGGCGCTGTGCGCCTTGCTCTGGGGGAGCGCGGCTTCCGAAGAAGGCCGCAAGTCGGGCTACCTGTTCATGTCGCCCCAGACGCAGGCCATGCAGGACGACGAGGCGACCGGACCCGCAGCGCTGTGGCTGCTCGAGGGCGAGGCGCTGTTCGACCGCGGCTGCGCGCGCTGCCACACGGCGGCCGGCATGAAGGGCGTTGCCGCGCGCTATCCGGCGCTGCATAAAGGCGCGCTGCTCAACCTGGAGCAGCGCATCAACGCCTGCCGCGTGGAGCAACAGAAAGCGCCGGCGCTGGCCTACGAGAGCCGCGAGCTGCTCGCGCTCGCTTCCTTCATAGGGCGGCAGTCGCGCGGACTGCCGATCGCCGTTGCGCCGGTCGAGCCGCACCTCGAAGCCGGCCGGGCGACGTTCCACCGGCGCCAGGGCCAGCTCAACCTTTCTTGCGCCCAGTGCCACGACCAGCGCTGGGGCCGCAAGCTTGCCGGCAGCACCATCCCGCAGGGGCACCCCACCGGCTATCCGCTGTACCGGCTGGAGTGGCAGGCGGTGGGCTCGCTGCAGCGCCGCCTGCGCAACTGCCTCACCGGCATGCGCGCCGAAAGCTATCCGTTCGGGGCGCGCGAGCTGGTGGAGCTGGAGCTGTACCTCATGATGCGCGCGAGCGGCATGCCCCTCGAGACGCCCGCGGTGCGGCCCTAGCTGACGTAGGGCGCCATCGGCGCGCGCGCCTCGCCGCGCACCAGCGGCACGCACTGCGGCGGAAAATCCTGGCGGAAGCTGCCGCCGTGGTCCAGCACCCGCTCGATGAAGATGCGCAGGCGGCCCATCGCGCCGGTGGGCAGGTCGTGCAGCACGAGCAGCGACCACGGCTGCGCCAGGCATTGCACCAGGGCGAGCTCGGCCCAGCCGCGCGGATCCTCCCAGTCGCGCGGCACGGCGTTCCACAGCACGCAGGTCATCTTCTCGCTCGCCAGGATGCGCAGCGCGGCCGCGTTGAGCAGGTGCGGGCCGATCTCCCCGCCGCCGCCGAAGGGCCGGAACAGGCGATCGGGATGCGCGAGCTCGGCGATGAGGGACTGGGTGTCGAGAATCTCGTCGAATACCGCCGCCTCGTCGGTGATGCGGCCCAGCGGCATGCTGTGCGTCTTGGTGTGGTTGCCGATCCAGTGGCCCTCGGCGTGCGCGCGCTTGGCGATGGCGCGGCGCGCGGGGTCGGCCATCTTGGAGCCGAGCACGAAGAACGTCGCCTTGACGTCGAACTGCTTCAGCACGTCCAGCACGCGCGGCGTCACCGCCGGCTCGGGGCCGTTGTCGAAGCTGAGCGTGACTTGCACCTAGGCCTTGTAGGTGTCGAGCGCGATGCGTTCCCGCGCCAGCGCGGCTTTGAAGGGCGGGCTTTGCATTGCCTTGTCCACGTACTTCTTGTATTCGGGAAGCGACCCGGGGTCGATCCCGGCAAAGCCGCCCCAGCGCAGCAGGGTGAAGGCGTAGGCATCGTGGAACGCGCCGCGCATCTGCGGCAGCATCTGCTGCAGGCGCTCCAGGTAGCCGCGAAAGTCGCTCGCCGCCCGCTGCTTCACCTCGCCGCGCGCCGCCTCGCTTTCCGCATAGCGCTCCGGAAAGAAAAAGCGCGTCATGGTGGGGTGCGGCGTGCTGTTCATCCACGCGAGCTGCGACAGCGCCTGGGCGCGCTCCCACGCATCGGCGGGCAGGAATCCGGCCTGCGGAAAGCGGCGGTCGAGGAACTCGCACATCGCCACGATCTGGGTGAGCGGCTTGCCGTCCACCACCAGCACCGGCACCTGCGCATTAGGATTGAGCGCCAGGTACTCCGGCGCGCGCTGCTCGCCGCGATGCAGCTTCACCAGCTTGGGCTCGAACTGCGCCCCCGCAGCTTCCAGCGCGACATGCGGCACGAAAGAGCAGGCCCCCGGAGAAAAATACAGCTGAAGCATTTCAGCCTTTCAAAGCCTTTTCAGGCGCCTTTGGCGCGGGTCATGAAGACCAGGCGCTCGAAGAGGTGCACGTCCTGCTCGTTCTTCAGCAGCGCGCCGTGGAGGGGCGGGATGATGGTCTTGCGGTCCTTGGAGCGCAGGGCCTCGGCGGGGATGTCCTCGGCGAGCAGCAGCTTAAGCCAGTCGAGGAGCTCGGAGGTGGAGGGCTTTTTCTTCAGGCCGGGGACCTCGCGCACCTCGAAGAACACCTCCATGGCCTCGCGCAGCAGCGATTTCTTCAGCGCCGGGAAATGCACGCCGACGATCTTCTCCATCGTCTCCTTGTCGGGGAAGCGGATGTAGTGGAAAAAGCAGCGCCGCAGGAAGGCGTCGGGCAGCTCCTTCTCGTTGTTCGAAGTGATGAACACGATCGGCCGGTGGCGCGCCTTCACCAGCTGGCGCGTCTCGTAGACGTAGAACTCCATGCGGTCGAGCTCGCGCAGCAGGTCGTTCGGGAACTCGATGTCGGCCTTGTCGATCTCGTCGATCAGCAGCACCACCGGGCTTTCGGCGGAGAACGCCTGCCACAGCATGCCCTTGACGATGTAGTTGTGGATGTCGTGCACGCGCGCGTCGCCGAGCTGCGAATCGCGCAGGCGGCTGACCGCGTCATACTCGTACAGGCCCTGTTGCGCCTTGGTGGTGGACTTGATGTGCCATTCGAGCAGCGGCACGCCGAGCGACCTGGCCACCTCGACCGCCAGCATGGTCTTGCCGGTGCCGGGCTCGCCCTTGACCAGCAGGGGGCGCTGCAGCGTGATCGCGGCGTTGACCGCGAGGGTCAGGTCGTCGGTGGAAACGTAGCTGGACGAGCCCTTGAAGCGCATGACCGGCTTTCGAGACGGGAAGGCCGGATTCTAGCAAGCCGTCCCGGGGTCAGAAGCTGAACACCCCCAGGATGTTGAAGCTGGTGATCTTGGCGCGGCCGGTGTCGCTCTCGTTGCCCACCTCGCCCAGGTTTTCGTATTCGGCGCGCAGCCCAAGGCTGCGCGTGAAGTTGTATTGGGCGCCCACGCCGGCGAGCAGGCTGTTGCGGCGGTGGTCGGCGGTGAGCGCCGGCTGCGCCGCGCCGCCGAGGACGAAGCGGCCCTCCCATTCGACCTTGGTGACCGCGATGCCTAGCTTGGCGTAGGCGAAAAAGCGCTCGCTCGCCGGCCAGATGCCCAGCGCGGCGAACTTGAGGCCTTGCACGCTGTAGTCCTCTTTCAGCGTATCGCCAACGCCGTCGGTGTGGGTGATGCCGTAGTCGCCCAGGTGGGCGTAGGCCACCTCGACGGCCCAGTGCGGGCTCAGCCGGTAGCCCAGGCCGAGGTGATAGGTGGTGTCCTTGCCGTCGGTTTCGCGAGCCACCCCCAGATTGAAGTCTCCGGAGTTGAACTGCGGCTGGGCGTGGCCGGCGCCGGCGTAGACGTAGAGCTGGGCCGCCGCGGGGCAGGAGACGAGGAAAGCGCCGGCGAGGGCGAGGAGCTTCAGGCATCTCATTTTTACCTCCTTGTTGTCATGCTCTTCTTGGCGCGGTTGTATCACAAAACACGCGCATGCGCTGCGCTTCCCCGGACGTTGAGCGGGCGGCGCGCTTTCGTTAGAATTCGCTGCTCTTTCCCGCCGTGACATTAGAAAAAGACCGGAATGCCCCGATCTGTCATCCTTCTCCGTGCGCTGCTCGCTGTCGCGCTTGCCTTCGGCGCGTACGGCGCCGCTGCCCAGCCCAAGCCGCCCGCCGACAAGGCGCCCGCAGCGCAGGAAAGCAAGCCCGCCACCACCGGAATGCCGCAAAGCCTCGACAACGCGCTCGCCATGTGCTCCGGCTGCCATGGCATCGAGGGCTACAAGACCGCTTTTCCGAGCGTCTACCACGTGCCCAAGATCGCCGGCCAGAGCCCGACCTACATCGTGAACGCGCTCAAGGCCTACCAGTCCGGCGAGCGCTCGCATCCGTCCATGCGCGGCATCGCCGCGAGCCTCAGCGAGGAAACGATGAAGCAGCTGGCCGATTACTACGGCGGGGCGGCGAAATGAAGCGCCTCGCCTGTTGCGTCGCCGGCATCATCGGACTGGCGCTGGCCGGCGCGGTTCCGGCGGCGGGCAATCCGGAGCGCGGCAAGGAGAAGGCCGCCCAGGTGTGCGCCGCGTGCCACGGCGCCGAGGGCAACAAGCCGGTCGATCCCACCAACCCCATCCTCGCCGGGCAGTACTACGATTACCTGGTGCGCGCGCTGACCGACTACAAGATCGGCCGGCGCAACAATCCCATCATGAAGGGCTTCGCCGGGCAGCTTTCCAAGCAGGACATCGAAGACCTGGCGGCCTGGTTCTCGAGCCAGAGCTCGCCGCTGCGCGACCAACGCTAAGAGCTAGATGCTGTTGGCGCGCTGCTCGGCGCGCCGCACCAGCTCCTCCCATAGCCCCTCGGGCTTGCGCAGCACCAGCTTGGGGTCGGCGTCGAGCACGAACCAGGCGCCGCGCTTCACCTCGTCGCGCAGCTCGCCGGCGCGCCAGCCCACCAGGCCGGCGACGAAGCGGGCGCGGCCGGCTTCGTGCTCG
>DATACE010000029.1:0-2867 GCA_036259215.1 Burkholderiales bacterium
TCGACAAGCACCAGGGCAACCTGCTGCGCTCGGCGGTGGAGCTTGCCAAGGACTGGCGCACCGACCGCATCCTGCGGCGCCTGGAGGCGATGCTGGCGGTCGCCGACCGCGAGCATTCGCTCATCATTACCGGCATGGGCGACGTGCTCGAACCCGAGGGCGGCGTCATTGCCATCGGCTCGGGCGGGCCGTACGCCCAGAGTGCGGCCAAGGCGCTGCTCGAGAATACCGCGCTCGGGCCGCGCGACATCGTGGAGAAGTCGCTGGCGATCGCGGCCGACGTGTGCATCTATACGAATCACCAGCGCACCATAGAGATCCTGGAATGAGCGGCATGACGCCGCAGGAGATCGTCCACGAGCTCGACAAGTACATCGTCGGGCAGGACCGCGCGAAGCGCGCCGTGGCCATTGCGCTCAGGAACCGCTGGCGCCGCCAGCAGGTCGCCGAGCCGCTGCGCCAGGAAATCACCCCGAAGAACATCCTCATGATCGGGCCCACCGGCGTGGGCAAGACCGAGATCGCCCGGCGGCTGGCCCGGCTTGCCGACGCGCCGTTCATCAAGGTCGAAGCCACCAAGTTCACCGAGGTCGGCTACGTGGGCCGCGACGTCGACACCATCGTGCGCGACCTGGTCGAGATCAGCGTCAAGCAGACGCGCGAGCACGCGGTGAAGCGCGTGCGCACGCGCGCCCAGGACGCCGCCGAGGACCGCATCCTTGACGTGCTGGTCGGGCTCAAGGCCGCCGACGACGACAACGCCACCCGCCAGAAATTCAGGAAGAAGCTGCGCGAAGGCGAGCTCGACGACAAGGAAGTGGACATCGAGGTGTCGGCGGCGCAGCCGCAGATGGAGATCCTGACCCCGCCCGGCATGGAGGAGCTCACCTCGCAGATCCAGGGGATGCTGTCGAATATCGGCGGCGGCCGGCGCAAGCTGCGCCGCATGAAGATCCGCGAGGCGCTTGAGCTGGTCACCGAGGAGGAGGCGGCGCGCCTGGTGAACGACGACGACCTCAAGGCGCGCGCGGTGGCCAACGCCGAGCAGAACGGCATCGTGTTCCTCGACGAGATCGACAAGGTCACCAGCCGCAGCGAGATGCAGGGCGCCGACGTGTCGCGCCAGGGGGTGCAGCGCGACCTGCTGCCGCTGGTCGAGGGCACGACCGTCTCCACGCGCTACGGCATGGTGAAGACCGACCATATCCTGTTCATCGCCTCGGGCGCCTTTCACCTCGCCAAGCCGTCGGACCTCATCCCGGAGCTGCAGGGGCGCTTCCCGATCCGCGTGGAGCTGGACTCGCTTTCGGTGGAGGATTTCGAGCGCATCCTGGTGGCCACCGACGCCAACCAGGTGAAGCAGTACCAGGCGCTGCTCGCCACCGAGGGGGTCACCGTGGAGTTCCATCCGGCGGCCATCCGCCGCCTGGCCGAGATCGCCTTCCAGGTGAACGAGAGCACCGAGAACATCGGCGCCCGGCGGCTCTACACGGTGCTCGAGAAGCTGCTCGAGGAAATCTCGTTCGAGGCCGGCAAGCGCGGCCCGGCGAGCGTGGTCATCGAGGGCGGGTACGTGGACGCGCGCCTCGCCGAGCTCTCCAGGAACGAGGACCTGGCGCGCTTCGTCCTTTAGTCAGCGAGCCGCTTCATCGCTTGGCGCAGGAACGCCGCCTGCCGGCTGAAGTGCGTGCAACCGCTGCAGATCGCGAGGTGCAGGCGCAGCCTGAAGCGCTCCCAGCGACCGAGCTTGCGATCGAGACCCTGGGAGACGAGCTGCGCGGCCTGCCGGCAGGAAAGCATCATTTGGAAAACCAGTTGATTTGCAGGCATTCGCGCAGCGCCATGCGCGCGCGAAAAAGCAGTACCCAGCAATGCGTCGGCGTCATGCCCAGTTCCTTACAGATGTCCGGCGTTTCATAGCCCAGGTGCTCGCGCATCATGAACACACGGGCGGTTTTCGGCGGCAGGCGGGTCAGGCATTCCTCCAGCGCCCTGAAGAACTGCTTCTGCTCGAGGGAGCCGTCGGGCTCGTCCCAGGCGCGGGGCGGATCGACCCAGTGCCCGCGCTCGTTGAACAAGGCCTCGAAGCTCTCTTCGTCGGCCGCCACCGGGGACTCCCGGCTGAGGCGGCGGATCGCATCGACGATCTTGTGCTTCAGGATCCCGGTGAGCCAGGTGCGCAGATTCGAGCGGCCGGCGAAGCCGGCTTCCCCGGCAAGCGCCGCAAGCAGGGTTTCCTGAACGGCGTCCTCGGCGGCATGCGGATCGCGAAGCTGCAGGCTGGCGTAGCGCAGCAGGTAGGGCCGCTCGGATTCGACCCGGGAACGGAAGCTGTCCATGACCCCCTTGAAAAGCCTTCCGGCGGCCCCTACCTCCTTGGCACGCCTCAGGAAAGGAGAGTTATATGGCAAATGTTACCCGGTTCGACCCCTTCAATGAGCTGGTCGATGACTTCTTCAAAGGCTTCCTGGTCCGTCCGGTCGCCTACGACAACGGTCGCGCCGATGCCCTGCCGCGCATGAAGGTGGATGTCGCCGAGAAGAACGGTGCTTACACCGTGACGGCGGAGCTTCCCGGCGTGAAGAAGGAAGACATCCAGATCACCATCGACGGCGCGCAGGTGACCCTGGCGGCCGAAGTGAAGCGCGAGAAAGAAGCCTCGCAGGACGAGCGCGTGCTGCATACCGAGCGCGTCTACGGCAAGGTGTCGCGCAGCTTCACCCTGCCCCAGGAGCTGGACGAAGCGCAGGCCGAGGCCAAGTTCCGGGACGGCGTGCTGGAGCTGACGCTGCCGAAGAAGGCGGCCACGCAGCGCAAGCAGATCTCGATCCAGTAGGGTTTCTCTTTGTAGAATGAGGGGGCGTCAT
>DATACE010000030.1:0-5486 GCA_036259215.1 Burkholderiales bacterium
CGCGTCGCGCAGGCGCAGCTCGCGTTGCAGCTCCTCGACCCCCTGCGCCCAGGCGCCGGTCCCGGGCAGCAGCAGCATCGCGGCAAGTAAGAGATAGCCGCGCATCATGGCCGCCGGACCACGAAGGCGAGGCCGGTTTGCCACAACTCCTTGAAGTGGTCGACCGACAACATGCGGTTGCCGAAAGCCGGGTCCGCAATGTCCACTTTCCCGTCGCGCAGCCCGCGCACGACGACGAAGTGCGGGTTGCCGTACTCCTCGATCGGTACGATCGGGCTAGGCATCGTGACCAGCTCCTCGAGGCTCAGGCCGCGATAGCCCTCGGCCGGGTACGTCCAGAGGTCGGCATAGCGCTTCATGTCGAGCAGCGAGAACCCCCCGCGCACCTTCACGCGCAAGGGGTCCGTCCGCCGCAGCATGTCTTGCGCGACCTGCCGCTCGGTCACCGGGACCTTCAGCTCGTAGGTGAAGACCGTGGCGAGCGCCGCGGCGCCGCAACTGATATCCCATTGCTGGATGACCACGCCCTCGTGGCGCATCTCGATCAGCGAACGGACCGGCTGGCCGACGGCCTGGCTAGCGAAAAGAACTCCCGCAAGGGTGGCCAAGGCAAAGCGGCCGCGGACGCCGCGGCTCTTCTTCTTCATAGGAAAGCTGATACCACAAAAAACAACCCCCTGGAACCGGCGGCTGCCGATCGCAGGGGGAAGATGATGCAGGAGCGGTAAAGCTATTGGTTCAGACTGCTCCACTTGCCGATGTATTTCATGACCGGCTGGCCGCTGGCGTCGACGCTGATTTTGACGCCGCCGGGGCCAAATTGTTCATACATGCTTTTCAGCTCGGCGCAGTTCATGCAGGACCATTCGCTGATGGGAGCGGTCATATCCAGCGGGACCACGCGCTTCCCGGGGTTGAACAGGAGCAGTCCGCCGGCGGTCACTTGGTCGAGCTGCGCATCGCTCAGCTTGGTGGCGGTCGACTTCACCGCGCCGTTCTGGGCGATGGCGCCGGTGGAGAACGCCAGGGCGACTGCGGCAAACAGGATCAAGCGTTTCATTTTCCATCCCCTCTCGTAGTGTCAAGAAACGCCTAGATGATGCGTAGCCGAGAGCGGCGCTACCTCGAACAAAGTCACGTCCGCCGTCCTTTTTAGGAGGCCCGGCGTGGCGTTTTTATCAGGTACCGTAACGGATGTGAGATTTGAGCGCTTGCAGCGCAGCAAGGGCGCTGTAGCAGGCGAGCCAGGACGTTTTGGGGTTTTCCGGGGCCGGGACGTTTTCGAGGATCAGCGTGTAGCGCCCGGACGCGCCGGCCACGCGGATGGTGTGCGTGTTGAGGGTGAGCGCAGGATCAGCGACGACTTTGAGCCGTGTGCGATCCGGGCCGATGCCGCCGAGCGAGAGGATTGCGGCAATGTTCACGTTCTGCGGAAAGTGAGGGACGCCTTCGCGGGCCGAGCCCTCGAAAAGGGTGAGTGGACCGTTCAGGCCGTCGAGCTTGAACCCCTTCGCCTCGACGTACGCAATGCCCTTCCACGCCGCGGGCGGCTTGGCCACCTGGATGGACGCCTCGTCGACGCCGGCCAGGCAGGCGGTCTTCAGCACGTCCAAGCCGCCGATGCCGCCTGACGGGACATAAAGGAGCGCGCCGCGGCGGGCGGCGGCGGCCTCCGCCGCCCGGCGCAGCGGGTCGTCGATCAGGGCGCCCGCCGACAGGACAACCACGCCGACGCCTTCGTCCAGAAGCGCCACCAGGTGCTCGCGCACCGCGTCATGCGAGGCAGCCTCGATGACCGACTCGGGGCGGGTAGCGATCAGGGCTTGCCGGTCTTCGACGTACGGGACCCTGAACTCGTCGGCGAGCTGCCGGGCCCGGGGCGCGCCGCCGGGACGGCCCATCAGCGCGGTCACCTCGAAGGCGCCCAGCTCGCCGCGTTGTATGTTTTCCAACACCAGGCGGGCGATGGTCCCGCCGCCGATCAAGCCTATGCGCATCATTGGCTTATAGCAGTATCATTGACGCGAAGGGAGCCCAACTTGCGAATCGCGATACTAGAAGACGATCCCGACCAGCTGGCGCTGCTGCGCCGGTGGATCACGGACGACGGCCACGACGTGCACCCGTACACGAGCGGGCGCGAGGCCATGAAAATGGCCGGTCGCGAGAGCTTCGACCTGTTCATGCTCGACTGGCAGGTCCCCGACGTCTCGGGCGCGGAGGTGCTGATGTGGCTGCGCGCCAACGTCTCGAAAAGCGTGCCGGTGCTGTTCGTCACGGTGCGCGACTCCGAGCAGGACATCGTCTTCGCGCTGGAGCATGGCGCCGACGACTACATGGTGAAGCCGGTGCGACGCCAGGAGATGCTGGCCCGCGTGCACGCCCTGCTGCGCCGCGCCTATCCCAGCGAGGACAAGAAGCAGCTCTCCTTCCCGCCCTTCGAGATCGACACCCAGCGCAACGAAGTGCGCAAGGACGGCACGCGCGTCGACCTGACCCCCAAGGAGTTCGAGCTCACGGTGACGCTGTTCCGCAATATCGGCCGCCTGATGTCCCGCGGACATCTGCAGGAGACGGTGTGGGGCCGCACCGGCGACCTGGCCACGCGCACCGTCGATACCCATGTCAGCCAGGTCCGCAAGAAGCTCGATCTGCGCCCGGAGTCGGGCTATCGAGTGGTGCCGATCTACAACTACGGCTACCGGCTGGAAAAAATCCCTCCGCCGGGCTGAGGATCAGTCGAGCGCCTTGATGCGCGCCTGGGCGTAGTCCCTCGCCTCTCTTGCGAGCGCGCCGGCACCGAGCGCGCGCTTGTACGCCTGCGCGGCTTCCGCCCGGTGGCCGAGAGCTTCCAGCGAGATGCCCAATCCCATCCAGGTGGTAGCGTTCTGCGGCCCCGTGCGCAGCGCCTGCTGGTAAGCGTTCGCCGCGTCGGCGTGGCGACCCATGCGCTGGAGCACCACGGCGCGCAGCCTGTGGAAATCCGCCGTTTGCGCCGAGGAACCGGCACGGTCCAGGGCCTCGAGCGCCGCAGGGTAGTCGCGCTGCTCGACATGGATGCGCGCGAGCGCCAGCGCGAACGGCGCGTGGTCCGGATTGGATGCCGCGGCCTGCTCGAGCATGGCGCGCGCATGCTCCACGCGACCCTGCTCCAGCAGTAAGGCGACATACGCCTGGCGCGCCGGTGCGTGCGCCGGATCGGTCTTGAGGGCCATGGCGAGGTGCGCCTCGGCCTCGCTTACCCTCCCCTGGTTCAAAAAGAGCGCTGCCCGCCGGAATTGCGCGTCAGCATCGTCGCGGGGCGTCTTGGAGAGCTTGGACGGCGCCGGCTTCGGCGGTGCCGGCTTGACGAACTTCGGCGGTGCCGGCTTGACGAACTTCGGCGCCACCGGCTTGCGCTCGAGGATGGGCGTTTCGATCGCCCGCGCCAGCTTGAACGTCTCGGCCGGCTCGGGCGGGGTGGGCTTGGCTTCGGCTTGGACCGCGACCGGCACTAGGCTTGGCTTTTCTTCGGCGACCGGCGCGACCACGACGGGGGATACCGCCGGCTGCGCCGGCTTGGCCTGAATCAGGCGAAACACCTCGTCGGTGACCAGCGGACGCGGCAATAGCTGGTAGGCCACCCACATGACCCAGCCGACCGCCACCAGGAGCAGCGCCGCCACCACGCGCCAGAACCAGTCGCGATCGGTTTTCCGGTCGGGGTCCAGCGCCTTGATCGACTGCGCGCCCGCCTGCGCTTCGACCCCTGCCATGGCGTTGCGCCGGTCCAGGTCCTGCAGCATCTTGTTGATGACGCTCATAGCGCCCGTCCGAGGCCCAGGCGCCACCAGTCGCGGCCCGGCCGCGCGGCCGCCGGCGTATCGGCCGCCGCGAGGTGCACGTGGCGCTTGTCCACGAGCCACTTGCCCTCGCCGTACGTGAGCAGCAGCGCCTTATGCATCACCACGTTGATGAGGCGTGGCAGCCCGCGGCTCGCGCCATGCAGCGCGCGCAGCGCGCTGGGCGAAAGCAGCGTGCGGCCGGTGAACCCGGCCACGGCCAGGCGGTGCGCCACGTAGGCGCCGACCTCGTTTTCCTGCAGACCGCCCATGCGGTGCTGGAAAGTTATGCGCTGGAGCAGCTGGCGGATGCTGGGCGAGGCGAGCTTGCGATCGAGCTCGGGCTGACCGAACAGCACCACCTGCATGAGCTTGCGCTTCTCGGTCTCGAGGTTGGTGAGCAGGCGCAGCGCCTCGAGGGTCTCGAGCGACATCGCCTGGCTCTCGTCGATGCACAGCAGCACGCGCTTTTTCTGCCGCGCGAGGTCGAGCAGCGCGCGGGTGATCGCCTTGACGAGCTGGTGCTGGTCGAGCGTGGCGCTTACCTGGATGCCCAGCTCCTCGGCGAGGGCGAGGTAGAGGGTGCGCGGCTCGAAGCTGGGGTTGGGCACGTAGGCCGAGATCCAGGCGGCGTCCAGCGTGCCGAGGAACTTGCGGCACAGCAGCGTCTTGCCGGTGCCGACCTCGCCGGTGATCTTGATGAAGCCCTCGCCGTTGGCCACCGCCACGTGCAGCGAGTTGAACGCCTCCTGGATGGCGCGGCAGGCGAAGAAATAGGTGGTATCGGGCGTAATTCCGAACGGCGCCTCGCGCAGGCCGAAATGGCGCAGGTAGTTCATCGCAATCCCTCCATGCGCTGGCGCGTCTCGCGCACGTCGCGCTGCCAGTCGAGCTCGGACTCGATGATGGTCGGCTTGAGCAGGATCACCAGCTCCTTTTTTACCCTGGAGCGCTGGGTGTTGCGCAGCGGGTTGTCGTCCGACATTCCCGGCAGGCCGTTGCGGTTGTCGCGGATGTCGACGCTCATCAGCCCGCCGATTGCCACGATGTTGCCGTCGGTGGCCCGCACCACGGTGTCGGTCTCGCTTACGGTGCTGCGCGCGAGCGGCAGCCGGATCTCGGCGATATCGCCGCCGAGGTTCACCACGCGCGTGCTCTCGGTAACCTCGCTCACCGACGGATGAATGTGCAGGATGATGGCGTTGTTCTCGTCGATCTGGGGCGTCACGTCGAGCACAATGCCCGAGAAGAAGGGCTGCACGGTGACGGTGGGCGACTGCGTGGTCGAGGTGCCGCTGGTGGTCGCCGTGGTGCTGACGTTGGTGACGAAGAACTCGTCGGTGCCGACCTTGAGCACCGCCTTGGTGTTGTTGATGGTGGCGATGCGCGGGCTGGACAGCACCTGCACATTGCCCTGCGACTCGAGGAACGAGAGCAGCGCAGCGAAGTTCGGCGTGGCGAGCGCCAGCCCGAACACCGGTCCGGTCTGCGAAAGGTTGGCGATATTGCGCCCGGCGAAGGCGGCGAGCGCCGGGTTGGTGGCCGAGACGCCGGTCTCGGTGAGCGAGATCGCGCCCGCGCCAGCCGCCTGCAGCCGCGCATTGCCGCGCCCGGGCTGAAGCACGGTGCCCGGTCCGAGCTGGCCGGCGGCGAAGCGGTCCTCGA
>DATACE010000031.1:0-8752 GCA_036259215.1 Burkholderiales bacterium
GGACGATGGGCCGCACGACAGCCCGCCGTCCCACCTGGCGCAGGTTCCCGACGCAGTACCGCGCGCCGAGCCGCTGCATCGCTATGCGAACCGGCCGTACACGGTGTTCGGACGCAACTACGTGCCGTTGGCCAGCCTGCAGCCGTTCCGCCAGCGCGGCCTTGCCAGCTGGTACGGCAAGCGCTTCCACGGCCAGAAGACGGCGAGCGGCGAGACCTACGACATGTACGCCATGACCGCCGCGCACCCGACGCTGCCGATTCCGAGCTACGCACGCGTTACCCATGTCGCGAGCGGCCGCAGTGTGGTGGTGCGCGTGAACGACCGCGGTCCGTTCCACCCGGGGCGCATCATCGACTTGTCCTACGCGGCGGCGCACAGGCTCGGCTACGTCCAGGCGGGGCACGCGCAGGTCGAGGTCGAAAGCCTGCTGGTCGAAAACAAGGCGGTGTGGCTGCAGGTGGGCGCATTCCGCTCGCGCGAGAATGCCGAGAGCATGCGGGCGCGCATCGCCGGCGAGCTCGCCGGGATCCAGGACAAGATCGAAGTGCTGCTCGCCGACAGCCTGTGGCGCCTGCACGTCGGCCCCTACGGCTCGCAGGACGATGCGCGCCCGGTCGCGGAGCGGATCGAGAGGCAGCTCAAGCTGCGGCCGCTGGTCGTGGTTCGCTAGCCGCACCTTATAATCCCGGACTTTTGCCGATGAGAAGATTGCTCCTAGTCGCGCTGCTCGCTTTCGCCGCGCTGGCGCAGGCGGCGCCCCAGCCGCCATCGGTGATGGGTCGCTCCTGGATCGTGGGCGACCTGTCGAGCGGCCAGATCCTTGCCGCGCACAAGCCCGACGAGCGCATCGAGCCGGCCTCGCTCACCAAGATCATGACGGCCTACGTGGTGTTCCAGGCCTTGGGCGAAAACAAGCTGGAGCTCGGGCGGCAGGTGCCGGTCTCCCAGCGCGCGTGGCGGGCGCCGGGCTCGCGCATGTTCGTCGAGCCGCGCAAGCCGGTGACGGTGGAGGAGCTGATCCGCGGGATGGTGGTGCAGTCGGGCAACGATGCGTGCATCGCGCTGGCGGAGGCGGTGGCCGGCAACGAGGAAGCCTTCGTGCAGATGATGAACCGCGAAGCCGCGCGCCTGGGCATGAAGGGCACCCGGTACATGAACGCCACCGGCCTGCCCGACCCGCAGCACTACACCACTGCGCAGGACCTGTACGTGCTCACCGCGGCGCTGATTCGCGACTTCCCCGCCGAGTATGCGCAGTACTACTCGCAAAAGGAGTTCCGCTATAACAACATCTCGCAGCCCAACCGCAACCGGCTGCTGTGGCTCGATCCGAGCGTCGACGGCGTGAAGACCGGCCATACCGAGGCCGCCGGCTACTGCCTGATCGCCTCGTCAAACCGCGGCGGCCGTCGGCTGCTGTCGGTGCTGCTCGGCTCCACCTCGGAGTCGGCCCGCGCGCAGGAATCGCAGAAGCTGCTGAACTGGGGCTTCCAGTTCTTCGACAGCGTGAAGCTGCACAAGGGCAAGGACCTGGTCAAGGCCATCGAGGTCTGGAAAGGCGCCGCCGAGGAGGTCAAGGCGGGCTTTGCGGGCGACATCATCGTCACCGTGCCCAAGGGCCACGCGGAGAAGCTGAAGGCCGAGCTGCGGTCGCAGCAGCCGCTGGTCGCCCCCGTGGCGCAAGGCCAGCGCGTCGGCACGCTGCGTGTGAGCTACGACGGGGAGCCGCTCGGCGAATATCCGCTGGTGGCGCTCGAAGGCGTCGGCGTCGCCGGGATCTTCGGGCGCACCTGGGATACACTGCGGCTATGGCTGAAGTAGGAGCAGGCATGGTTTTTCTGAACGGCAAGCTACTGCCATTGGAAGAGGCCAAAATCCCGGTGCTGGACCGCGGCTTCATCTTCGGCGACGGCGTCTACGAGCTGGTGCCGGTGTACTCGCGCGTGCCGTTCCGGCTGGACGAGCACCTGTCGCGCCTGGAACGCAGCCTCGGCGAGACGAAGATCCGCAATCCGTACACGCGCGCCCAATGGCGGGACATCATCTACCGCCTGGTGGATGCCCAGCCGTTCGAGGACCAGGGGGTGTACTTCCAGGTGACCCGCGGCGTCGCGAAGCGCGACCATGCGTTCCCCAAGGTCGCGGAGCCCACCGTTTTCATGATGGCGAACCCGCTGGTGACGCCGCCGCGCGAGCTCGTGGAGAACGGCGCCGCGGCGGTAAGCGCGCGCGACAACCGCTGGCTGCGCTGCGACATAAAGTCGATCTCGCTCATCGGCAACTGCCTGCTGCGCCAGGCATCGGCCGAGGCGGGGGCCGCCGAAACCATCCTGTTCCGCGACGGCAAGCTGACCGAGGCGTCGGCTTCGAATGTATTCGCGGTCAGGCAGGGCGTAATCCTGACGCCGCCCAAGAGCCACCTTATCCTGCCGGGCATCACCTACGACGTGGTGACGGAGCTTGCCCAGGCGAACCAGCTGCCCCTCGAGCCGCGCGACGTATCCGAGGACGAAGTGCGCGGCGCGGACGAAATATGGGTCACCTCCTCCTCCAAGGAAGTGCTGGCCATCGTGTCGCTGGACGGCGCAAGGGTCGGCAGCGGCCGCCCGGGGCCGGTATTTGCGCGCATGTATCAGCTCTACCAGGAGTTCAAGCAGAAAGTCATGCGCGCTGGGAAGCGCGAGGCGGTATCTGCCTGACTCGGCACTAGCCTTTCCCTGCGACTTTCCAATCAAGGTGATGGGCAGGAAAGAGCGCGGCTTCGCCCAGAGCATCACCGATATCGTGCGCAGGCATGCCGGCGACTTCGATCCGGCCACCGTGGAGATGCGGCCCAGCCGCCAGGGAAGGTACCTGAGCGTGACCTGCGTGGTGCACGCCACCTCGCGCGAGCAGCTTGACGCGCTTTACCGGGAGCTCTGCGACCACCCCGCGGTCGTGATGGTTCTATGACGCTGGTGGATGAAATTCTCATCAAGAGGCTGGGCCGGGTCGATTACGCCCCGACGCTCGAGCGCATGCGGGCGTTCAGCTCGGCCCGCACCGAGGAAACGCCCGACGAGCTGTGGCTGCTCGAGCACTCCCCGGTGTATACGCTCGGACAGGCGGCCGCGCATGCCGGCGTGGCGGGCGGCATCCCGCTGATCAAATCCGACCGCGGCGGCGACATCACCTACCATGGTCCCGGTCAGGTCGTGCTGTACGCGCTCATCGACCTGGCGCGCCGGAGCATCAAGGTAAAGGCGTTCGTCTGGCTGCTGGAGCAGGCGGTGATCGATGTGCTGGGCGGGCGCGGCGAGCGCCGGCCGGGCGCGCCGGGCGTTTACGTCGACGGCGCCAAGATCGCCGCGCTCGGCATCCGCGTGCGGCAGGGCAGGGCCTATCACGGGCTCTCGCTCAACGTGGACATGGACCTGTCGCCTTTCCGGGCGATCGATCCGTGCGGCTACCCCGGGCTTGCGGTGACCCAGACGCGCAGCATTGGCATCGACGACGATGCCGGCGCAATGGGCGAGAAGCTGGCGCGGCACCTCATCGGCAGGCTGGACAATGCGTGAAGCCGGCGTAAAGGAGAAGGGCGCGCGCAAGACCATCAGGATCGTGCCGCGCGCCCCGCTGCCCAAGCCGCCATGGATCCGCGTGCGGGCGGCGAGCGCCAACTCGCGCTTCCACGACATCAAGGACATTCTGCGAAAGCACAACCTGCATACGGTATGCGAGGAGGCTTCCTGCCCCAATATCGCCGAGTGCTTCGGCAAGGGCACGGCCACTTTCATGATCCTCGGCGACATCTGCACCCGCCGCTGCCCGTTCTGCGACGTAGCGCACGGCCGGCCGCTCGCCCCCGACGCGCAGGAGCCCCGCCATCTCGCCGAAACGATCGCCGCGCTGAAGCTGAAGTACGTCGTGGTGACGAGCGTGGACCGCGACGACCTGAAAGATGGCGGGGCGCAGCACTTCGTCGACTGCATCCGCGAGATCAGGAAGTGCTCGCCCGCGACCACCATCGAGGTGCTGGTCCCGGACTTCCGTGGGCGGCTGCAGCGGGCACTGGAGATCCTGGCCGCCGCGCCGCCTGACGTGTTGAACCACAACCTCGAGACCGTGCCGCGCCTGTACCGCAAGGCGCGCCCGGGCGGCGACTATGGGCATTCCCTCGAGCTGCTGCGGCAGTTCAAGAGGCTTCATTCCCAGGTCCCGACGAAATCCGGGCTCATGGTCGGGTTGGGCGAAACCGACGAGGAGATCCTCGAGGTCATGCGCGACCTGCGCGCTCATGAGGTCGACATGCTCACCGTGGGCCAGTACCTGCAGCCGTCCTTGCACCACCTGCCGGTAGAGCGCTACGTGGAGCCGGCCGCCTTCGGCTTTTTCCAGAGCCAGGCGAGCGCCATGGGGTTCAAGCATGCCGCCGTCGGCGCGATGGTGCGCTCGTCCTACCACGCCGACCAGCAGGCGCATGAAGCCGGAGTCGCCTAAGGCCATCCGGGCGCGCGAGGCCCCCGCCCGCACGAAGGCATCTAACTATCCCGAGCCGTTCGCTGCACGCATGGCGGGGCGCGAGAAGCGCCCGCTCGGCGATGCGTTCGGGCTGCGCAATTTCGGCGTGAATCTCACCCGCCTCGCCCCGGGCGCGGTATCCGCGCTGCGGCACGCCCATACCCGGCAGGACGAGTTCATCTACGTGCTGGAAGGGCACCCTACGCTCGTCACGGACGCGGGGGAGACGGCGCTCGAGCCCGGCATGTGCGCCGGATTCAGGGCCGGAACCGGCGATGGCCACCACCTGGTCAACCGCGGCGCCCAAGACGTTGTTTATCTTGAGGTCGGGGATCGCGCCGCAGGGGACGAAGCGTCCTACCCGGACGACGACCTGAAGGCGGTCTCGGCGCCCGACGGCGGCTGGCGCTTCACGCACAAGGATGGAACGCCGTACTAGAGAAGTAATTAACAGCCACAGTGCCCGGTTTTCCGTACCCTGCAGCTGACCGGTCCGGCGGGAGGGGCGGGCATGAAAACGAACACCACGCTGGTGATCAACTCCAAGGGAGGCGCGGGCAAGACCACCGTCGCGACCAACCTCGCCAGCTATTTCGCCGCGCACAGCGTGCCCGCCGCCATCATGGATTACGACGCGCAGGGCTCCTCGCTGAACTGGCTGCGGCTGCGGGCGCCGCAGGCTTTTCGCATCCATGGCGCGAACGCCGCGCCGCAAAAAACCGGGCTGCGCAGCATCGGCATGCATGTGCCGGCGAACGTGCGCCAGCTGATCATCGACGCACCGGCCGGCACCTGCGGCCTCCTGCTGCAGGAGCTGCTGTCGCGGGCGCATTGTATCCTGGTGCCGGTGCAACCCTCGTCCATCGATATCCATGCGACGGCCAATTTCGTGCGCGACCTTTTGCTGGGCGGGCGGCTGAGGGCCCGCAACATCCGCCTGGGCGTAGTGGCCAACCGCGTGCGCAGGAGCTCGCCGGTATACCAGCCGCTGGAGCGATTCCTCAGCTCGCTCGGCCTGCCGTTCCTCGCGCGGCTCTCGGATTCCGAGGCTTACGTGGAGGCGGCGGAAACCGGATCGGGCATTTTCGAGATGGATGCCTCGCTCTGGGCCGCCGAGCGCGAGCAGTTCATGCCGATCTGCGAATGGGTGGACCCGGAATGCCGGACGCGCGCCGAGAACAAGGTCATCGAGCTGTCGCGGCCCGCCTGGGCCGTGAATTCAAGCCGGATCGTCTAGCGCCTTTTCGACCAGGGCGTGGAATTCCCCCCACTCGGGCTCACCGAGGTATTGCTTGACGATGCGGCCGCGCTTGTCGATGAGGAAGGTGGTCGGCGTCACGCGCACGTTGCCGAAGCTGCGGGCGATCTCTCCGCTGCCGTCCACGGCCACCTTGAACGGCAGGGCGCGGCGCTGGGCGAAATCGGCGACCTGGTTGGGATGGTCGTAGCTCATCGCCACGGCGATCATCTCGTAGCCGCGCGGCGAGAACTTCTTGTAGGTCTCAACCATGCGCGGCATCTCCTTGACGCACGCCACGCATGAGGTCGCCCAGAAGTTCACCAGCAGCACCTTTCCGCGCAGGTCGGAGGTGACGAGCTTCTCGCCCGAGAGCGTGGCGAAATTCACCTGCGGCGCGGTGGAAGGTTGCACGAGGACGGTTGCAGCAGCGAGGGCCACGATTGCCGCCGCGCCGATGCCGACGATAAGCTTGGTTTTCATGAGAAACGCCATTGTCGCGTGCTTTTGCTTCGCCGTCGTGACCTGTGCGCCCCCGGCCCTAGCCCAGCTGGACAGGATCACCAGCGGCGAGGCGGCCTCGGCTTTGAAGGCGGCGCTGGAGAAAGGTTCCCGGGCGGCGGTGGCTTCCCTCGGGCGCACCGACGGCTTCTTCGGCAACCCGCAGGTACGGATTGCGCTGCCCGAGTCGCTGCAGCGCGCGGAGCGCGCCATGCGGCGCTTTGGCATGGGGCGCTACGCGGACGAGCTGGTCCTCACCATGAACCGCGCCGCCGAGGCCGCCGTGCCCGAGGCGCAGCAGCTTTTCGTCGATGCCGTGCGCAAAATGACCGTGCAGGATGCCAAGGGCATCCTGCAGGGCGGTGACAGCGCAGGCACGGCGTACTTCCGGCGCAGCACCGAAGCCCAGCTGCGCGAGCGTTTCCTGCCGGTGGTGCAGCGGGCGACGGCCAAGGTGGGCCTGGCGAGGCAGTACAACGCCTACGCCCAGCGCGGCGCCGCCTTCGGCCTGGTCAAGAAGGAGCACGCCAACCTCGACGACTACGTGGCGCAGAAGGCGCTCGATGGCCTGTTCCTGCTCGTCGCCGAGGAAGAACGAAAGATCCGCAAGGACCCGGTGGGCGCCGGCACGGCCATCCTTCGCAAGGTGTTCGGCGCGTTGAGAGTCTAATGCGGCTTCAGTGCCGCTCTAGTGCGCCTTGTCCCAGTTGTCGCCGACGCCGACGTCGACGACCAGGGGCACCTCGAGCCTGGCCACCGATTGCATCAACTCGCGCACGCGGCGTTTGACCTGCTCGAGCTCGCCATGCGGGATCTCGAGGACCAGCTCGTCGTGCACCTGCATGATGAGCTTTGCCGCCAGGCCGGCCTCATCGAGGAAATTCTGCACCGCGACCATCGCCAGCTTGATGAGGTCTGCGGCGGTGCCCTGCATGGGCGCGTTGATCGCGGCGCGCTCGGCCGCCTGCCGGCGCACCGGCGCTCCGCTCCTGAGCTCGGGCAGCCAAAGGCGGCGTCCGAACACCGTCTCGACGTAGCCCTGTTCTCGCGCGCCCCTGCGCGTCTCGTCCATGTAGCGCTTGACCCCCGGATAGCGGGCGAAGTACGAGTCGATGTACGTCTGCGCCGTACCGCGGTCGATGTCGAGGTTCTGCGCCACGCCGAACGACGACATGCCGTAGATCAGGCCGAAGTTGATCACCTTGGCGATCCTGCGGTCATCTGCGCCGACCTCGTCGAGCGGCTTGCCGAAGACCTCGGCGGCGGTGGCGCGGTGCACGTCCTCGCCTTGGCTGAAGGCGCGCCGCAGGTTCGCGTCCCCCGAGAGGTGCGCCATGATCCTGAGCTCGATCTGCGAGTAGTCGGCGGACAGGATGCACGCGCCCGGCGGGGCGATGAAGCACTCGCGGATGCGCCGCCCGGCGGGCGTGCGGATCGGGATGTTCTGCAGGTTGGGCTCGTTCGATGAGAGCCGCCCGGTCACCGCCGTGGTCTGCGAGTAAGTGGTATGCACGCGGCCGGTGCGCGGGTTGACGCTCTTCGGCAGCTTGTCGGTGTAGGTGGACTTGAGCTTCGACAGCCCGCGGTGCTCGAGGATCAGCTTCGGCAGCGGGTGGTCGAGCGCCAGCTCGGCGAGCGAATCCTCGTCGGTGGAAGGCTCGCCGGTCGGCGTCTTCTTCTTCACCGGCAGCTTCTGGCGATCGAACAGGATCTCGCGGATCTGCTTGGGCGAGCCAAGGTTGAACGGCTGGCCGGCGGCCTCGTAGGCCTTCTGCTCCGTCAGCAGCATTTCCTTGCCGAGCTCGTGGCTGTGCGCCTCCAGCTTGGCGCGGTCGAGCAGCACGCCGTTGCGCTCCATGCGGAACAGCACCGGCAGCACCGGCGACTCGATGCGCTCGTAGATGCGCTTCAGCTTGTCGTCCGCCTCGATCCTCGGGAACAGGAGCTGATGCAGCGCAAGCACGCAATCGGTCTTTTCCGCCGCGTATTCGGTGGCCCGGCCGATCTCCACGGCGGAGAAGGGGATGCGCGCGGCGCCCTTGCCGGTGACCTCGTCGTAGCTGAGGGTAGACCAGCCGCAGTGGCGCTGCGCAAGCGAACCGAGGTCGTGCCGCTCGTGCACCTCGAGCACGTACGATTCGAGCGTGGTGTCGTGCACGCCGCCGCCCAGGCGCACGCCGTGGTTGGCGAGGATGTGGCTGTCCAGCTTCACGTCCCGGCCCACCTTGCGGCGCCCGGCGTGCTCGAGCCACGGCCTGAGCAGCTCGAGCGCCCGCTCGAGCGGCACCTGCGCCGGTGCGCCCGGATAATCGTGGCCGAGCGGCAGGTAAACCGCCTCGTCGCCGAAAGCGAACGACAGCCCGACCAGGCGTGCGCTCAGCGGCTCTTCGCCCACGCACACGGTGTCGAAGCCCACCAGCTCGACGGCCTGCATCTTCAGCAGCAGGTCCTTCAGCGCGTCCTCGTCCAGGATGCTGCGGTAGCGCCGTTTGCGAGGGCCCTCGCCGGTCG
>DATACE010000032.1:0-9385 GCA_036259215.1 Burkholderiales bacterium
GAGAATTCGAGGACAGGTTGACGGTTTCGTGGACGGCCTGGACCAGGCCTTCCTTGGTGAACGGCTTTGTGAGGTAGCGGTCCGACCCGGCCAGACGGCCGCGTGCCCGGTCGAATACGCCGTCCTTGCTGGAGAGCATGATGACCGGCGTCGATCTGAGCTGGGGGTTCTGCTTGATGAGGGCGCAGGTCTGATAGCCGTCGAGCCTGGGCATCATGATGTCGACGAAGATGACGCGCGGCTGGTGGTCGGCGATCTTGGCCAGCGCGTCGAACCCGTCTTCGGCCAGGATGACGTCGAACCCGGCCTGGCGCAGGAACATCTCCGCGCTGCGCCGGATGGTGTTGCTGTCATCGATGACCAGGACCTTGACAGGTCCCGATTGCGCCTCGCCCACCCGCCCGCCCTCCCCGCAGAGTCGTCTCGGCGGCTGACCCCTTCTTCATGTTGATCAGTCCGTTATTGCAACTATTTGATGTGGAATACTACCGAGGTGACGGGCCAAAGCAACAGGAAAAGAAGGGCGGCCGTGACTTATGCCGCGCGTACCGCGCATTTGTAGTTCATGCGGCTGGGCGTGGTCAGTGCATCAGCCGGGGAAGCCATGTGGCGAGCGGCGGAAAGAGGATGAGCAGCGCAATCAGCAGCAGCACGCAGGCAATAAAAGGCGCGGCGGCCAGGTAGATTTCACGCATGGTCGTGCCCGGCGGTGCCACGCCTTTCATGACGAAAAGCAGCAATCCGAAAGGCGGCGTGGTGTAGCCGACTTCCAGGGCGAGCAGCATGATCAGGCCGAACCAGGTGAGGTCGAAGCCCAGCGTGCCCGCAAGCGGGAAGAAGATCGGCGCGGTCAGCAGCATCATCGACAACTGGTCCATGAAGCAGCCCAGGAATAAAAGGATGGCGATCATGATGAAAAGCATGCCGAGCGGCGCAACGTCGAATTGCGTGGCCCAGGCGATGAGGCCGCTCGACGCGCCCGAGAAGGCGAGCAGCTGGCTGAAGGTCGCCGAGCCGAAGATGATCAAGAAGGCCATGACGGTGATGCGCAGGCCGGCGTCGACCGATTGCCTGAAGGCCTTCCAGGTGAGGCGAAGGTAGCGGGCGGCCAGCACCATGACGCCCATGCAGCCGACCGCGGCGGCTTCGGTCGGCGTAGCGAGCCCGGTCACCATCGTGCCGATGACCAGCACGATGACCGCCACCATCGGCACGATGTCGAGCAGCACGAGCTTGAGCTTTTGCGCGAGCGGCACCGGGTCGACCGCATAGCGCGGCGCCGCTTCCGGCACGATTGCCGTCCACCCCAGGATCAGTGCCGTATAAAGAAAGGCGAGGATGATTCCGGGCACCACGCCCGCGAGAAGCAGCGCGCCGACGTCGCTGCGACCGAGGGTGGCGAGCAGCACTGCAAGCGCCGAGGGCGGGATGATGACCGCCAGGCCGCCGGTTCCCATGATCGGCCCCATGGAGAGGTACTTGCTGTAGCCGCGCTTCATCATGTCCGGCACCATCAACGAGCCGAGCAGCGCGGTCGATCCCATGCTCGAGCCCGACAGCGCCGCGAAGCCGGTGCCGCCCGCGACCGTCACGTAGGCGAGCCGCCCCGGGACGTTGCCCATCAGCCGGTCCACGGCGTTGAACATTTTTTCCGCCAGGCCGGTGTAGTAGAACAGCTCTCCCATGAGGAGGAACATCGGAATGGGCACCAGCGCAAAGCTGGTCATGGCGCCGAAGCCGTTGTTCAGGACCTGCACGATGCCCAGCGGCCCTCCCATGAACAGCATGGCGCCGGCAATGTTCGCGGCAAGGAAGGCGAGCGCGATGGGCATGCCCAGCAGCATCAGCGCCACGATCAGGCCGAACAGCACCGCGATGGCCCAGTACCATTCCATGGGCGCTACCGGTAGGGGCTTTCCCGGCGCACGAGCAGCCGCAGGAACTCCAGCGCCATCATGCCGAATGACAGCGGCATGGCGAGCATCAGCATCCAGCGCGGCATGTCGAAGGAGCGCACGTCCTTCTCGTTCTGCGCGAAATTCTGCAGCGTGATGGCGCCGCCGTACCAGGCAAGCACCAGGCAGACCGCCAGGCTGAGCCCGAGGATCACCCGGAGGACGCGGCGCCGGGCGCCGGGGGTCAGCGTCCCGATCAGCAGCTCGATGTAGATATGCCCCTTCTCACGCACCAGCCACGGCGCGCCCAGCAGCGGGATGAGCAGCAGGAAGTATTCCGTGAAGGTGAAAAAGTGCGACGAGCTCTGGTAGCCGAGGTTGCGCAGCACCACGTCGGCCACGATCATGGCCATCATCGCGACCATGAGAACTCCCGCCGCCAGCGCCATCCCGTAGAGGACGGCATCGTACGCCCGATGAATCGGGGTCAGAGCCCGAATGCTAGCTACCCGGCGTGAAGAGCTGGATGACCTTGTCGTAGTTCTCCATGCCGCCAGCCTTTTCCATGCGCTCCTTCATGCGCACCAGGCTGGCCGAGCGGGCGCCTTCGAAAAAGCGCTTGGAGGCCTCGGGCGACTGCGCCACGGTCTTGATGCCGCGCTTCTTGAGCTCGGCCTCCTCCTTTTTCCACAGCACCTGCAGGTCGTTCAGGCTCTCGGTCTCGTGCTGGATGGCAACGCGCTGCAGGATCTCGCGGGTCTTGGGCGACAGCGCACTCCATTTCTTCATGTTCACCAGGATCACGAGATCGGTGGAGAAGAAGTCGGGCAGGATGCGGTACTTCAGGTAGCGGTCCCAGTTCAGGTCCATCAGCCCGATCTGCGTCCATGCGCTCATTTCGACCGTGCCGCGCTCCAGCGCCGTGTACAGGTCGGGCGAGTTGACATTGATCACCTGGGCGCCCAGGTAATTGGTGAGGAACGCGTTGTAGATGGGGTGGCCGCGCACCTTGAAGCCCTTGATGTCGATGTGGCCGGTCGCGTCGAGCTTGGGCTCCTTGGTCGACCAGAGGTTGAAGCGGATGCCGCTGTCGACCCAGCCCAGCATCACCACGCCCATGCGCTTCTGGTGGATCTGGTTGAACAGTTCCGTGCCGCCGTTCTTGCGCGCGGTCGGGCCGTCGATGGTAGAGGCCGACATGGCATCGCATTCGGGCACCGTCGCGGCGTAGAACGCGCAGGCGGTGTACACCATGTCGACCACGC
The DNA here is from genome assembly GCA_036259215.1 of Burkholderiales bacterium. Taxonomy (GTDB): domain Bacteria; phylum Pseudomonadota; class Gammaproteobacteria; order Burkholderiales; family SG8-39; genus SCGC-AG-212-J23. The sequence continues at coordinate 3,161 of DATACE010000032.1, forward strand.
CGTCGCGCACCGCGCCGGGCTGCTGCATCATCGGGATGGCCTCGGGGCCGCCGCGCACCTGGATGGTGAACACGCCCTTGCCCGCGGCGTTGGCCTTCTTCACGTACTCGAGAAAGCTGCGCGAATAGACGAGCGAGGCCGGAAACACGTGCGTAGCGCTGATGGTGTCGGCCGGCATCGCCGGGGCCGCCGCAAGCGCGCCGGCGAGCGCCGCCGCCAGCGAAAGAATCCGTTTCATTTCCCCTCCTCCGGTTGTCCGAACGTCGCGCGGCATCTTACCATCCCGACCAGTGACGACGGTCTTTTCCGCCTTCGAGCGCACCGCCCGCGCGCACGGCTCGAGGCCCTTCCTGCAGGTCTTCCCCGAAAAGATCGAGTACAGCTACGCGCAGGCGCTGCGGCTCGCGGGCAAGATTGCGGCGCGCTACCGCGCCGCCGGCTACCGGCCGGGCCACCGGATGGCGCTGCGCCTGCCGAACTGCCCGGAGTTCCTGCTGCACTTCCTCGCCCTGAACTCGCTGGGCGTCTCGGTGCTGCCGCTGAGCCCGGACGCGCGCGCCGCGGAGATCGACTACGTGCTCGCCCACGGTGAAGCGAGCGCGGTCATCACGCGCGACAAGCTCGATGCTCCCCCCGCCGCCCCGTCGGCGGGCAATGCGCGCGAATGCGCCCTCCTCTACACCTCGGGCACCACCGGCAAGCCCAAAGGCTGCCTGCTCAGCGACTTTTACTTTCTCAACATCGGCCAGCGTTATCTGGACGAAGGCGGCCTGTGCGAAATCCGACCGGGCGCGGAGCGGTTGATCACGCCGCTGCCGCTGTTCCACATGAACGCCCTTGCGGTATCGACCACGGCGATGATCCTGGCCGCCGGCTGCGTGGTGCAGCTGGACCGCTTTCATCCCAGGACCTGGTGGCGCGACGTTGCCGAGTCCGGCGCCACCATCGTGCACTATCTGGGCGTGATGCCCGCCCTGCTGCTGTCGCTGGAGCCGTCGCCACTCGACCGGGCGCACCGGGTGCGCTTCGGCTACGGCGCCAACGCCAACCCAAAGGACCACGCCGCTTTCGAGGAGCGCTTCGGCTTTCCGTTGATCGAGGCTTGGGCCATGACCGAGACGGGCGGCGGCGCGGTGATCGCCGCGAGTCGCGAGCCGCGTCACGTGGGCACGCGGTGCATTGGCAGGCCCAAGGAAGGTTTGGAGGTCAGGCTTGTCGACGAAAACGGCATGGAAGTCTCTCCCGGTGACCCCGGAGAGCTGCTCGTGCGACAGGCTGGGGCAGACCCCCGGCGCGGCTTCTTTTCCGGCTACCTCAAGGACGAGGCGGCTACCGAGGCGGCCTGGCGCGAGGGCTGGTTCCATACCGGCGACGCGGTGCGCCGCGGGCCCGACGGGCAGCTGCACTTCGTCGACCGGCGCAAGAACATCATTCGCCGCGCCGGCGAAAACATCGCCGCGCTGGAGGTCGAGGCCGCGCTCGCCGGCCACCCGGCGGTGAAGCAGGTGGCGGTGATCGCGGCGCCCGACGAGGTACGCGATGAAGAGGTGCTCGCCTGCGTGGTGCTCAACGCCAGCCACGCGCCGAGCGCCGAGACCGCGGCTGCCATCCAGAGCTGGTGCCTGGAGCGGCTCGCCTACTTCAAGGCGCCGGGGCACGTCGCTTTCATCGACGAGCTGCCAACCACGTCCACCAACAAGGTGCAGAAGGCGCGCCTGTCCGATTATCCGCTCGACCCGCAGCGGCGCTTCGACCTGCGCGTGCGCAAGCGCCGGCCGGCATGAGGCAGGGCTACGACGGCGTGGTGCTGGCGGCGCCGGTCACCGTGCCCTACGTCCGCTACTCCATCCGCTCGGCCCACTGGTGGCTCGCCCGCGCCTTTGCAGAAGTCCTGAAAACAGCGAAATTGGACAAGGCGGAGGTCGACGGCCTCACCGTCTCCAGCTTCACGCTGGCGCCCGACACCGCGATCGGACTCACCCAGCACCTGGGCTTGTCGCCGCGCTGGCTGGACCATATCCCTCTGGGCGGCGCGAGCGGCGTGGTGGCGCTGCGCCGTGCCGCGCGCGCGGTGCAGGCGGGCGACGCCGAGATCGTCGCTTGCATCGCCGGCGATACCAACCATGTCGACTCCTTTCGCCTTACGCTCGCCAACTTCAGCCAGTTCGCGCGCGACGCGGTCTATCCGTACGGCGCGGGCGGCCCGAACGCGAGCTTCGCCTTCCTCACGGCCTACTACATGCGTCTGCACGGTGCGCAGGCGGAAGATTTCGGCAAGCTGTGCGTCGCCCAACGCGCCAACGCGCTCAAGTACCCGCAGGCGCTTTTCAAGAAACCCCTGTCGCTGGAGGAGTACCTCTCGGCGCGCCTCATCGCCGAGCCGCTGCGCCTGTTCGACTGCGTCATGCCTTGTGCCGGCGCCGAAGCCTTCCTGGTGCTGTCGGAAAAGAAAGCCAAAGCCCTGAGCATGCCCTTTGCGCGCCTGCTCGCCACGATCGAGCGGCACAACGCCTTCTCCTCCGACCCGGTGCAGATGCGCGCCGGCTGGGCGCTCGAGCGCGAGGCGCTTTATGCGCAGGCCGGCTGCGGGCCGCAGGACATGAGCTTCGTCCAGACCTACGACGACTACCCCGTGATCACCCTCCTGCAGCTGGAGGACCTCGGCTTCTGCGAGAAAGGCGAAGGTCCGGCGTTCGTGCGCCGCCATGGCTTCACGTGGGACGGCGATTTCCCGCTCAACACCTCCGGCGGCCAGCTTTCCGCCGGCCAGGCGGGCGCCGCCGGCGGCTTCGTCGGCATGGTCGAGGCCATACGTCAGCTCACCGGACAGGCCGCCGGGCGGCAGGTGCGCCAGGCGAAGCTCGGGCTGGTCAGCGGCTTCGGCATGATCAACTACGACCGCGGGCTGGGCAGCGGCGCTGCGATCCTGGGCGCATGAGCCTCAGGAAAAAAAATCCGATCCTGCGCACACGGCTGCCGACGCTGCCGCCCGCGGCGCGCAGCCGGGTCGCGCTCGGCCTCACCGCCGCCGCGGCGCTCGGCCGCTTCGAGCTGCAGCAATGCCGCGACTGCGGCGCGGTGCAGTACCCGCCGCGCGAGGCCTGCCAGCAGTGCCTTTCCATACGCCTCGCCTGGACGGCGCAGAAAGGAAGCGGCGAGCTGCTCGCCGCAACCGTCCTGCACCATAGCAACGACCTGTTCTTCCGCGAGCGGCTGCCGTGGCGCCTGGGGCTGGTCAAGCTGGAAAGCGGGCCCACCGTGGTCGCCCACCTGCACGGCGCCGTTCCCGCCGCACCGGCTCCGGTGCGCGTCGGTGCGCGCCTGGACCGCGCTGGACAGGCGGTGCTGTTCGCACTACCCGACAAGGAGACACCCGAGATGGCCGACGATCGCCAGCTGCGCGAGCTCACCTGCGATCCCAGATCCCGCAAGCTGCTAATCACCGACGGCAAGAGCGCCGTGGGCCAGGCGCTGGTCAAGGCGCTCGCGGCGGCCGGCGCCGAGCTCATCTGGGTGGGCTACGCCGAGCCGTGGAAGAAGTTTGCGGGATTCGACGAGCTGAAGGCCATCCCGCAGGTCACGCTGGTCCCGCTGGATCTCACCGATTCAAGGAATGTGCAGGCGCTGGCAGCCGAGATCGGCGCGAAGGTCGACATCCTGGTGAACAACGCCGAGCACCACCGCACTTTCGGCATCGGCAACCGTCCGGGCGTGGAAACCGCGCGTGCCGAGATGGACGTGAACTACTTCGGCCTGCTGCGCCTGGCGCAGGAGTTCGGCCCGGCGATGCGCTCGCGCGGCGCCGACGGCCTCGCGAGCGCGGTGGCGTGGGTCAACCTGCTGTCGATCTACGCGCTCGCGAACTTTCCGCCGCATGGCACGTTCTCCGCCTCCAAGGCGGCGGCGCAGTCGCTGGCGCAATGCCTGCGCGCCGAAATGCGCCCGGCGGGCGTGCGCGTGGTCAACGTGTTCCCCGGGCCCATCGACGACGAGTGGAACCAGCTCCTGCCGCCGCCCAAGGTGGCGCCCGCGGCCCTCGCCTCGGCCATAGTGAAGGCGCTGCGCGAAGGCGTGGAGGACGTATACCCGGGCGATGTGGCGCAGGAATGGCTGGAGCGCTGGCGCGATAATCCCAAGGCTTTGGAACGAGAATTGTCCTCATGAGCACGCTTTCGCAATTCACGCAGGCTTACGCGTCGGGCAGGATCCGCGTGGTGGACCTCACGCAGACGCTGTCGCCCGAATTCCCGCACATTTCGCTGCCCCCGGAGATGGGGCAAGCCTGGCCTTTCCGCATCGAGGAGGTGTCGCGCTATGACGAGCGCGGCCCGGCCTGGTACTGGAACAACTTTTCCTGCGGCGAGCACACCGGCACGCACTTCGATGCCCCGATCCACTGGGTGTCGGGGAAGGACCTGCCGCACAATGCCACCGACAGCATCCCGCCAGAGCGCTTTATCGGCCCGGCTTTCGTGCTGGATTGCAGCCGGGAAGCGGCAGGCGACGCCGATTTCCTGCTGACGCGCAACTTCATTCTCGACTGGGAAGCCAGGCACGGCCGCATCGCCGCGCGCTCATGGGTTCTAATGCGCACCGACTGGTCCAAGCGCAGCGACCCGGCGGCATACCAGAACTACGACGAGGAAGGACAGCACACGCCCGGGCCGGACGTCGACGCGGTGAGGTTCCTGGTCGAGGAGCGCGACGTGCTGGGCTTTGGCACGGAGTCGATCGGCACGGATGCAGGCCAGGCCGCCCACCTGCGTCCGCCCTATCCCTGCCATTACTTCATGCACGGCGCCGGCCGCTACGGCCTGCAGTGCCTTACGAATCTGGACCAGCTGCCGCCCACCGGCGCCGTGGTAGTGGCTGCCCCCCTTAAGATCCGCAACGGCAGCGGCAGCCCTTTGCGGGTCCTGGCACTCGTGGAGAGCATATGAGCCAATACAAGATCTGGTTCCAGGGCGCGACCGACCGCGTCCACATGGCGCCCTACATCGCCAAGGTCGAGGCGCACCTCAAAAGCGTCCTCGACCCGGAGTTCTCGGCGACCTTCCACACCACCACGCCGCCAGCGACCACCACGCATGCCGTTACCGAGTTCCGCATTGCGGGCAACCTCATCCGCAACGCGGTGCAGGCGGAGAAGCAGGGCTACGCCGCCATGGCGATCACCCATTTCCAGGATGCCGGCCTCATGGAGGTGAAGTCGGTGGTGGACATTCCGGTGCTGGGGCTCGGAGAAACCACGCTGTTCCACGCCTGCATGCTCGGCCGCAAGCTCGGCCTGGTGACCATCAACCCGGTGTTCATCCCCTGGCACGAGGAGCAGGTGATCCGTTACGGCCTGCAGCAGCGCGTGGTCGGCGTGCGCGCGGTGGACGCCACGGTGAAGGATTTCATCGACGCGTTTGCTTCCGCGGACGCCTACCGGAAGCTGCTGCCGCTCTGGGAAAAGGAGTGCCGCATCCTGCTGGATGCCGGCGCCGATGTCATCGTGCCGGCCGGCGGGCTGCCGATGATGCTTTACGGCTCGGAACGCGGCGCGAACATCGACGGAGCGCCGATCGTCAACGGCATCACCGTCATCGCGAAGACTGCGGAGATGTTCGTCAAGATGAAGGCCGGCGTCAGCCGGCGCTCCAACTTCGCCAAGCCGCCCGAGAAGGCCCTCAGGGAATTCCTGGAGTCCTGAGCCGATGAAGTGGGACCTGCTCATCAAGAATGTCCGGGTCGTGCGCCCGCGCGCCGCCGCGGTGGAGGAAGCGGACATTGCGATCACGGGCGAGAAATTCGCGCGCATAGGGCATAACCTCCCGCCGTCCGGGGCCCGCCAGGTCTACGATGCGAAGGGGCGGCTGGCCTTTCCCGGCGTGGTCGATGCCCACATGCATACCGGAATCTATGCGCCCCTCGAGCAGGACGCGGTCAGCGAGAGCCGCGCGGCCGCCCAGGGCGGCGTCACCTCCAGCCTCAATTACTTCCGCAGCGGGCAGTACTATCTCAACAAAGGCGGCCCGTACGCCGAGTTCTTCCCCGAGGTGCTCGCGCTCTCGGCGGGACGCTTCCACGTCGACTACGGCTACCACCTGGCGCCGATGGATCGCACGCACATCTCCGAGATCTCCGACCTGGTGGAAAAGCACGGCGTGTGCTCATTCAAGATCTTCATGTTCTACGGCTCGCACGGCCTGCACGGGCGCTCCGACAGCCAGCGCGATTTCC
>DATACE010000033.1:0-3188 GCA_036259215.1 Burkholderiales bacterium
GCTCCATGGCCGCGGCGAGCGAGCTGCGGTCCGCCTCCACCGAGCGGGCATCGGACCATTCCACCTCGTCGGCGATGATCACGGGGGTCGTACCCACATGGACGAAGCGCGCCATGGCATCGAGGTCCGGATTGGCAAGGACGATGCCGTGGCGCGCTTCGTCCAGGTGGGTACGACCCCCGTGATCATCGCCGACGAGGTGGAATGGTCGGATGCCCGCTCGGTGGAGGCGGACCGCAGCTCGCTCGCCGCCGCCATGGAGCGATGGCGCGCGGACTGGCAGAGCCGCGACACCGAGAAATACCTGGAGCACTATGCTTCCGGCTTCGTTTCCGGCCGCCACGACCGCGCGGCGTGGTCGGCGTACAAGCGCAAGGTGAACGCCGGCAAGCGCTGGATCAAGGTCGGCCTGTCGCGGGTGTCGATGCTGCGCTATCCGCGCGAGCGCGACTTCGTCGTCGTGACGTTCGAGCAGGATTACCGCTCGGACGGCCTGTCCAACGTCATGCGCAAGCGCCAGTACTGGATCAAGGAAGGCGCGCGCTGGAAAATACTCTACGAAGGAGCGGCATGAATCTGAAGCATCTTTTTCTCCTGTCGGTTGCCGCCGTCCCCTCGGGCGCGCTGGCGGCGGACCCGCAGGTCGACGTGCGCACCAACCTGGGCACCATCCGCCTCGAGCTCTATCCGGCCAAGGCGCCCAAGACCGTCGAGAATTTTTTGCAGTACGTGAAGGACGGCCATTACAGCGGCACCATCTTCCACCGCGTGATCGACGGCTTCATGATCCAGGGCGGCGGCTTCGACGGCGCCTACCGGCAAAAGGCCACCCGCGACCCGGTGCAGAACGAGGCCAAGAACGGCCTGAAGAACGACATGGGCACCATCGCCATGGCGCGCACCAGCGCGCCGCATTCGGCCTCGGCGCAATTCTTCATCAATCTGAAGAACAACGACTTCCTGAACGCCGCACAGGCGCAGGACGGCTGGGGCTACGCGGTGTTCGGCAAGGTAGTCTCCGGCATGGACGTGGTGACCAAGATCGCCAAGTCGCCGACCGGCTCGGGCGGGCCCTTCCGCACCGACGTGCCGCAGCAGCCCGTCATCATCGAATCCGTGACGGTGGTCGACGCCAAGAAGTAGCCGTGTAGTGCCCGCCCCCGCGCTTTTCATCTCGGACCTGCACCTCAGCGACGAGCGCGCGGCGGCCAACGAGCGGTTCATCGCCTTCGTCGAGGAGCAGGCGCCGGCCGCTTCGGCCCTGTACATCCTCGGCGATTTCTTCGAGTACTGGATCGGCGACGACGACCTGGACGAGCCGTTCAACGCGGTGATCGCCGGCCTGCTGCGCGGCCTGACGCGGCGCGGCGTGCCGCTGTTCCTCATGCACGGCAACCGCGACTTTCTCATTGGTGAAGCCTTCTGCCGCGCCACCGGGGCAGTGCTGCTTGCCGATCCCACCGTGATCCAGGCGGGCGGGGAGCCGACCCTGCTCGCCCATGGCGACACGCTGTGCACGGACGACCACGACTACCAGGCGTGGCGGCGCGTGGCCCGCTCCGAGGAATGGCAGCGGGAGTTTCTTGCCAAGCCGCGCGCCGAGCGGCGCGCCATGATCCTCGGGCTGCGCGAGAAGAGCAAGGCGGTGATCCAGGCGAAACCCGCCGACATCATGGATGTCAACGACGGCGCTGTCGTGCAGGCGCTACGCTCCCACGGCGTGCGCCGGCTGGTGCACGGCCATACCCACCGCGCCGGCCGGCACGCGCACGACGTGGATGGCCGGCGCTGCGAGCGCTGGGTGCTGCCCGACTGGTACGGCCCGGGCGGCTACCTGGAAATCGGCGCGGCGCAGCCGCGCATGGTGCGCTTCCCGCAGTAATTCTTACGCCGCGCGGTAAGAATGGGTGTCGGGCCCCCAGGGTTGGGCCCGGCTTCCCCCCGGTACGGGCGTTGCTCCAGCGCTCTCGTTAACCCGGAAAGGAACGGACATGGCGAAGAGCAAGGCGAAGGCCAGCGGTGCCCTGGAGATGCTCAAGGAGGACCACGACAAGGTCAAGAAGGCCTTCAAGGAATTCGAGAAGCTGGATCGCGAGGATGGCGAGACCATGCAGCAGGTCGTGCAGACCGTTTGCGAGGAGCTCAAGGTGCATACCGCCCTGGAAGAGGAGATTTTCTATCCTGCGGTGCGCGAGGCGATCGAGGACGAGGACATCATGAACGAGGCGCAGGTCGAGCACGAGACGGCCAAGATGCTGATCGAGCAGCTCGAGAACATGGGCCCCGACGATCCCAATTTCCACGCCACCTTCACGGTGCTCGGCGAATACGTCAAGCACCATGTGAAGGAGGAGGAAGACGAGATGTTCGCCGAGGCGAAGAAGACCGACCTCGACATGGAGGAGCTCGGCGCCCGCATGCGCGAGCGCAAGACCGAGCTCATGGGCGAGATGCAGGAAGAACCGGAGGAGGAATCCTGAGCCCGCAGCCCGCCCGCCCGCTCAACCCGGGAGACGAAGCACCTCCCGGGACTCCCGGCACCGGCGAGGACATCTGCCCGGAGTGCAACGGCAAGGGCAAGACCGCCCGCGGCGAAGAATGCCGGCACTGCGGCGGGACAGGCCGCATCGTGCGAGGCGTCGGCGGCGCCTGAGCGCGCTGCTGCGCCGTACCGCCGTGTCAGGCTCGGTGGCGAGCGGCGCTTCCGCGCTTGCCGCGCTTGCCTGCAGTCGCGCCGAGAACCGCCACGCGGCGCGCTCGATGAACGCGGTGGCGCACATCTACGATGGCGGCGCTCCCGCGACGGCCGACGGACGCGACGGCCGCAACGCCTGGCTGGGTTTCGGGGTCCATACCGCGGCCTCGCTCTGGTGGGCGATGGTGAATGAGCGACTGCGCAACCCCGCGGCGGTCGCGCTGCTCGCCTACCTGGTGGACTTCCACGTGGTGCCGGCCCGCCTGCGGCCCGGTTTCGAGAGACACCTGTCTTCCCTGTCGCTTGCGCTGGTGTACGGCGCACTCGCCGCCGGGCTTGCGCTGGCCGTGCGGCTAAACGACCGGCTTGACCACCATGAGGAAGAAAATGGCGATAAAAGCGATGAACGCGGGCCAGCCAAGAGCCGTCCATACCGTGTGGTAGCGCCAGAAACGCTGCGGTAGCGCCTCGCCGGTGGCGGCCGCGTGCTCGG
>DATACE010000034.1:0-30335 GCA_036259215.1 Burkholderiales bacterium
CCGTGTATCCGCTGGCGATGCAGGCGATCGACCATCTTTTCTACGTCAGCTTCGCCAGCCGCGTGCTGATCTATGCCATCGCCGCCACCAGCCTGAACCTGGTGCTGGGCTACGGCGGCATGATCTCCTTCGGCCACGCCGCCTTTGTCGGCGCCGGCGCGTATGTCGCGAGCATCGCGCTCGCCGAAGGCGTCACCAGCGCCTGGATCGGCTGGCCCGCGGCGGTGCTCGCCTCCGGGCTGCTCGCCTGGGTGATCGGCGCCATCTCGCTGCGCACGCGCGGCGTGTACTTCATCATGATCACGCTCGCTTTCGCGCAGATGATGTTCTACCTGGTCAACTCCATGAAGGCCTACGGCGGCGACGAGGGCCTCACGCTGCCGCAGCGCGCCACGCTCGGCCTGGGCTTGAACCTCGGTAACGAAGTGGTGTTCTACTACGTGGTCCTGTCGATCCTGGCGCTGCTCGTCTATGCGCTGCACCGCCTGGTGCATTCGCGCTTCGGCCGTGTCATGGTCGCCATCCGCGAGAACGAGGCGCGCGTCGCCGCGATCGGCTTTCCCGTCTACCGCTACCAGCTCGCCTGCTTCGTCATAGCCGGCGCCGCGGGCGGGCTGGCCGGGGCGCTGCTCGCGAGCCACGGCAAGTACGTGAACCCCAACGTGCTGCACTGGGTGCAGTCGGGCACGCTGATGATCATGGTGATCCTCGGCGGAGTGGGCCACCTGTGGGGCGGGGTGATAGGCGCGGTGGCGCTGCTCGTGCTCGAGCACGTCATCGCCGACTACCCGATCCCCTGGCTGGCGCAGGTGGCGCCGAACTACCAGCAGCACGCCAACCTCGGCGTAGGCCTGGTGCTGCTCGCCATCGTGCTGTTCGCCCCGCAGGGCATCGCCGGCCTCCTCTCCAGGAAACGGCATGCTTGAGCTCAGAGGCATCTCCAAGCGCTTCGGCGGGGTAGTCGCCACCGACAGCGTCTCGCTGCAGGTGACCGAAGGCGAGGTGCACGCGCTCATCGGCCCGAACGGCGCCGGCAAGACGACCCTCATCGGGCAGATCTCGGGCTCGCTAGGGGTGGATGCGGGAGACATCCGCTTTCTCGGCGCCGACATCACGCGCGCCAGGCAGCACGAGCGCGTGCGCGCGGGGCTCGCCCGCAGCTACCAGATCACCAGCATCTTCAAGCGCTTCAGCGTACTCGACAACCTCGCGCTCGCGGTGCAGGCGCGCAGCGGCTCGAGCTTCTCCTTCTGGCGGCCGGTGGCCGCCGAGGCGGCGCTGTTCGACGAGGCGCGCGCGATCGCCGGCGAAGTGGGCCTTGCCGACCGAGTCCATGCCCTGGCCGCGACCCTCGCGCACGGCGAGCAGCGCGCGCTGGAGGTCGGACTGGCGCTCGCGACCCGGCCCAAGCTGGTGCTGCTCGATGAGCCCATGGCCGGCATGGGGCCGGAGGAATCGGCGCGCATCATCGAGCTGATTGCCGGGATGCGCGCCAAGGTCACTGTGCTGCTGGTGGAGCACGACATGGATGCGGTGTTTCGCCTCGCCGACCGCATCAGCGTGCTGGTCAACGGCCGCATCATCGCGAGCGGCAAGCCCGAGGCGATCCGCGCCGACGGCGAGGTGCGGCGCGCCTACCTGGGGGACGAGATTGCTGCTTGAGGTGCACGACCTCGAGACGGCATATGGCCCCAGCCAGGTGCTGTTCGGCCTGTCGATGGAGATCCGCGAGGGGGAATGCGTGACGCTGCTCGGGCGCAACGGCATGGGCAAGACCACCACCGTGCGCTCCATCATGGGGCTCACCCGGCCGCGCGGCGGCGCCATTACCTTCCGCGGGCGCCGCATCGAGCGCCAGGCGCCCGACCGCATCGCGCGCATGGGCATCGCGCTCGTGCCCGAAGGGCGGCAGATCTTCCCAAACCTCAGCGTGCGCGAGAACTTGGTGGCGTTCGCGGGCAACCGCTGCGGCCGTGCCGACCCGTGGACGCCGCAAAAGGTCTTTGATTTGTTCGGGAACCTCAAAGAGAGGCAGAATCAATCGGGCAACCAGCTCTCCGGCGGCGAGCAGCAGATGCTTGCCATCGGCCGGGCGCTGGTCACCAACCCGAATCTGCTCATCCTGGACGAGGCCACCGAGGGCCTCGCGCCGCTGGTGCGCGAGGAAATCTGGAAGTGCCTGGAGCGCCTGCGCGCGGCCGGGCAGACCATTCTGGTGATCGACAAGTACCTGGAGCGGCTGGTGCGGCTCGCCGACCGCCACACCATCATCGAGCGCGGCCGCGTTGCCTGGCAGGGCAGCTCGGCCGAGCTCGACGCGGACCGCAACCTTTGGCATCGCTACCTGGGGGTTTAGACATGAACATGCGATGGCCATCTTCCCGGCAGGACGTCGAAAAGATCCACAAGGAAAGAAAGCGCCTCGCCGTCGAGCGCGCGCTGCGCTCGCCGTTCTGGAAAAAGCGCATGCCGGCGCTGAAGCTCGACCGGCTGGACGATGCGGAGGAATGGCGCAAGATCCCGGTGCTCACCAAGGAGGACCTGCGCCAGATCCCGCCGGAGCGCTTCCACGACGAGTTCTGCATCCAGCCGCGCACCCGCGTGGTCGAGTACTGGCGTTCGGGGGGCGCCACCGGCCGGCCGCTGTTCTACCCGCGCACCGCCGAAGACATGCAGCACAACCTGCTGCTGTTCGAGCGCGCCTGGGCGCTGATCGGCGCCACCGCCGAAGACTGCGCGCACGTGTCCTTTCCGCTGGGCGTGCACCCGGTCGCGCACCTCTACGCGCGCGCCGCCATCAACCTGGGGATAGGCACGGTGTGGTGCGGCGCCGGCACAAATACACCCTCCGAAGTGCAGCTCGAGCTCATCGACCATCTCAAGCCGACGGCGTGGATCGGCATGGCGAGCTACGGCCTGCATCTGGCCAACCTGGCGGAAGCCAAGGGCTTCGACCTGCGCGCCAGCAGCGTGAAGAAGATCATCGTCGCCGCCGAGCCGCTGTCGCCGGTTAAGCGCGAGAAGCTGGAGCGCGCCTGGGGCGCCGAGGTGTTCGACCACTTCGGCATGACCGAAGGCGCGCTGGTGTCGTGCGAAGGCCTCGGCCACCACGGGCTGCACGTCATGGACGACATGTATTTCCTCGAGGTGGTGGACGAGAAAACCGGCGCGCCGGCGGCCGAGGGCGAGGTCGGCTCGCTCATCGTCACGCCGCTGTGGTCGAACAGCATGACGCCGTTCCTGCGCTGGAGCTCGGGCGATCTGGTCAGCATTTCGAATTCGAATCCCACTGCGGAAAAGCATCCCTGGTCCCTCTTCCCCATCATGCGCCACGCGCGCCGCACGGTCGGCTTCTTCAAGGTGCGCGGCGTCAACATCAACCACGCCGACCTCGAGGACGCGATGTTCCGCATCCCGGAGGTGGTGGACTTCCGCGCCGAGATCTACAACGCGGCCACCGGCAATGACGTGCTGCACCTGCACGTGGAAACTCGCAACCTGAAAGGCGAAGGCGTCATCGAGGCGATGAAGCGGACCTTTCACGTGACGCCCGAAGTGACGCTGCTGCCGCGCGGCACCATCGCCAAGGAGTTCGAGGCCAACATCAAGGCGCCGCGCTTCGTCGACAAGAGGGGCTGATGCACTTCGGAGTGTTCGACTGGATCGAAGCCTCCGGCCGCCCCGCGGCCGAGGTCTACGAGCACAAGCTCGCGCTCGCCGCCGCCGCCGACCGCGCCGGCCTGCACGGCTTCTTCGTCGCCGAGCACCAGGGCACGCCGCTTTCCATCGACGGCTCGCCCAGCGTGATGCTCTCGGCGCTGTTCCAGCGCACGCGCACCCTGCGCGCCGGCGCGCTCACCTTCTGCCTGCCCTGGTACAACCCCTACCGCTTCTACCACGAGATCTGCATGCTCGATCAGATGTCGGGCGGCCGCCTGGAGCTCGGCGTGGGCCGCGGCGTGTCGCCGATCGAGTCCCGGATCTTCGGCCTGCACAGCCTCGAGGAGTCGCGTGAGAAGTATCGCGAAGCCCTGGAAGTTTTTTTCGAGGCCTGCCGTTCGGAAAATCTCAGCTTTCAAGGCAGGCACTACACCTACCAGGATGCCGAGCTGCACGTGAAGCCGGCGCAGCGGCCCTACCCGCCGCTGTGGTTTCCGAGCTCCAACCGCGACTCGATCGAGTTCACCGCGCGCCACGGCTACCACACCGCGTTCCTCGGAAAGCTCGCCGACTGCAAGCCGCTGTTCGCACGCTACCGCGAGCTGTGGGACAAGCACCGCGACGACCCGGGCCGCCACAACGCGCACGTCGCCGCGCCGTTCCTCGCCAAGACGCAGCACCTGGTGATCGCGGAAAGCGAGGCCGAGGCGAAGCGGCTGGGCGAACAGGCGCATGCGGCCTGGAATCGCCACATCCACCATCTCACGCGCAAGGCCGGCCGCCCCGACGTACACAACAGCGAGCCGTACTCGCCCGAATCGGCGCACCCGCTGATCACCGGCACCCCGGCGAGGGTGGCCGAACAGCTCGCCGAGCTCACCCGCGCCTCCGGGATCAATTACCTGCTGTGCGTCTTCTCCTTCGGCGACCTCGCGCCCGGGGCCGCGATGCGATCGCTCGCGCTGTTCGCCGACGAGGTACGCCCGCAGCTTACAGCTTGAAGATGCGCAGGGCGTTGCCGCCGCGCACCTTGTCGCGCACCGGAAGCGGTAGCGCGTCCACGCGCGCAAGGCAGCCTTTCATGTCGCCGATGTTGTGCGGGTAGTCCGAGCCGTACAGGACGTTGTCCTCGCCGCCCACCTTGACCGCCAGCTCCAGCGACTCCTGCTGGAACACCACCGAATCGTAGAAAATCTGCTTGAGGTAGGTGCTGGGCCTGCGGCTGATTTTCTCCCGGCAGGCCGGCATGTTGTCGAAGCAGATGTCCAGCCGCCCGGCGAGGTAGGGCAGCGCGCCGCCGCCGTGGGCGGCGATGAGCTTCAGCCGGGGGTAGCGGTCGAGGAAGCCGTCGAAGATCATGCGGCTTACCGCGAGCGAAGTATCGAACATGAAGCCGACGGAGGCGATCAGGTTGTATTTCGCCACGTCCAGTTCCTTGGTCCCGGGCGGCGCGCTCGGGTGGATGAGCACTGGCAGGCTGCGGCGGTCGATCTCCTTCCACACCGGGGCGAAAGCGCGGTGGGTGAGCGAAGCGCCGTCGACGTTCGCCAGCTGCATCACGCCCGCGGCGCCGAGCTCGTCGCAGGCGCGCTTGAGCTCCGCCACCGCGAGCTTGGGGTGCTGCCAGGGCAGCGAGCACATGAAGCGGATGCGCTCGGGAAACCGGCGCTGCTGCGCCGCCATATCGTCATTCATCAACCTTGCAGCCTCCAGGCTGGCGCGCGCCGAGCCCCAGAACACGTTCGGGCTGGTGAGCGTGACGATCGCCATGTCCACGCCTGCCTCGTCCATGGCCCGGATGCGCAGCTCGTAGTCGAACATGGCCGGCATCAGGGTCATGAACGGCGCGCCGTCCTTGACGATGCCGGTCTGGCCGCCGCGCACCTTCTTCACCCGGTAGCCCTTGCCGTGCCTCTTGAGGAGGCCGAGGTAGGCCTGGCTCAGCATGTGCGTGTGGACGTCGATGACTTTCATTTTTTGTGCATTTCCTGTGCAACTCGGCGCAGCATGGATACGAACGAGTCCGCGGCGGGCGAGCGTGCATGATTGCGGCGGGTCACCAGCGCCACCGGACCGAGGATACCTTTCAGCGAAACCGGCAGCTCGGCCAGCAGCTGCAGTTTCGCGTAATGCCTAGCCGTCTCGGCCGGCAGCACGCCTAGCGCATTGCTTTCCCGCAGCAGCGTCAGGTTGGTCAGCACCGACACCGACTCCACCAGGTCGAGCGGCCGCCGGCCCGTCTGCGCGAGAAACAACGCGTCCAGCCGCTGGCGCAGCGGCACCTGGGTGGGCGGGACGATCCATGGCCGGTCCACCAGCTCGGCCAGCCGGGGACGCCGGCGCGCGAGCGGATTGGCCGCCCCGCAAACCACGCGAAACTCCTCGCGGTACAGGATATCCACCGCCATGGCGTCCTGCCCCGTACCCGGCAGCACCCGGCCCAGCATCAGGTCGAGGTCACCCTTGAGCAGCGCATCCAGCAAGTGGTCGTGCGTGCCCTCCTGCACCGTCACCTGCAGCCGCGGCGCGAGCGCCTTGACGCGGGCAATGGTGCGCGGCAGAAGGAGCGAAGCAGTCGACATCAGCGTGCCGACGGCCACGCGCCCGCGCGAGCCGTCCGCGAGGGCGTTCAGCTCCTCGCGCGCGCTGTCGAGATCGGCGAGCACCGCGCCGGCATGGCGGATCATGGCCTCGCCGTAGGGCGTGGGCGCCATGCCGCGCTGCGAGCGCTCGAAGAGCTTCAGTCCGAGCGTGCTCTCCAGCTCCTGCAGCATGCGCGTGGCCGCCGGCTGGGTCAGGTTGAGGCTCGCCGCCGAGCGGCGCAGGTTGCCGCTGTCGTGCAGCGCCCGCAGGAGCAGCAGCTGGCGCAGCTTGAGGCGGCGGTACAGGGCCGGGGCGTTGGGGAGCATGATGCCGAAACCGGCATCACTGTATCGCAAGCCGGCATTGGCCGGTTATCGCGCTGCGGTGTACCGTCCGCGCATGACGCCCTCCTATCGAGAACATTACTTTCCCAACACGGAAAGCCTGGCAGCCGACGAAATGCGCGTCACCGCACTGGGCACCGGGCGCCCTTTCCTGCGTCCGGCGCAGGCCAATGCGGGGTGGCTGATCGAGCTGGGCAACGGCGACCGGTTCATGTTCGACTTCGGCTTCGGCACGCAGATGAACTTCTCCGCGCTGGAGATTCCCTACCAGGACATGACTGCGTATTTCGCCACGCATCTGCACACCGACCATGTCGGCGATTTCGCGCAGATCTGGATCGGCAGCTGGGCGGGCGGGCGCACCAAGCCGCTGGTGGTGTATGGACCCTCGGGTCCGGAGACGAAATACGGCTTCCGCCACTTCATCCAGAAGCAGATGGAGTCCTACGCCTGGGATACCGATACGCGCGTGGGCTTCCTGCCGGCGGTGGGCGCCGAGGTGGAGGTGCATGAATTCGACTACGCCAAGGTGCACCCGGTGTACGAGAAGAACGGCGTACGCATCACCAGCTTTCCGGCGGTGCACATCTACGACGGGCCGGTCAGCCTGCGGCTGGACTGGAACGGGTTGTCGTTCGTCTATTCGGGCGACACCACGCCCAGCCATTTCATGGTGGAGAACGCCAAGGGCGTCGACCTGCTGGTGCACGAGACCTTCAACACGGTGCCGCAGCTCATGTCGCGCTCCGGATACGACGAGCGCACGGCGCGCGGCATCGGCACCATCGCCCACTCGGACCCCGCCGAAGCCGGCAAGGTGCTCGAGCTGTGCGCGCCGCGCATGGCGGTCGCTTTCCATTTCTTCAACGACTTCGACACCGCCTCGGAGATGGAAAGCGAGATCCGGCGGCATTACAAGGGCCCGCTCGCGCTGGCGAAGGACCTGATGACCTTCAACGTCACGCGCGAGCGCATCGTCTCGCGCATGACGGTGCACAGCTCGCACGTCTGGCCGAACAAGGAGCACCATGAGGAGTTCCGCAAGGCGCCGCGCAAGGAGCGCATGAAGATGTCGCGCTGGCTGGCCGACAAGCAGATCTTTCCGAAATTCTAGGAGCCCGGTATGAAAGCGCTTGCCTCGTTCGTTCTCGCATGCCTGGTCGGCAGCGCTGCGGCGCAGGACTACCCGTCCAAGCCGATCCGCCTGGTGATCCCGTTCGGCCCCGGCAGCCTGGCCGACGCCGTGCCGCGCCTGATGCAGCCCGCGCTCGAGGCGAAGCTCGGCCAGCGCATCGTCATCGAGCACCGCCCAGGCGCCGGCGGAAACGTCGGCGCGCAGGCAGTGGTGAGCGCCCCACCTGACGGCTACACGCTCATGATGGCGGCCACCAACAACCTGGTGATCAACCAGTTCGTGTTCGACGACATGAAGTTCGACCCCCTGCAGGACCTCGCGCCGGTGTCGCTCGTCGTGGAGGTGCCGCTCATCCTGCAGACGCATCCGGCGCTGCCCGCCACCTCGCTCGCCGAATTCATCGCCCACGCGAAGGCCAATCCCGGCAAGCTGAACTTCGCCTCGCCCTCCACCGGAACGCTGCCCCACCTTGCCATGGAAATCTTCGCGCGCAGCGCGGGCCTTTCGCTGGTGCACGTGCCGTTCAAGGGCGGCGCCCCGGCGATGAACGCGCTGATCGCCAACGACGTGCAGGCGATGCTGATCGGCTATGCCACGACCGCGGGGCAGGTCAGGAGCGGCCAGGTGCGTCCGATCGCCGTGGCCAGCAGCGCGCGGCTTGCGGCGCTGCCGCAGGTGCCCACTTTCGGCGAGGCCGGCTTCCCGGACCTGCAGGCCGCGGTGCCCGGCAACTGGTGGGGCATGGTCGCGCCCAAGGGCACGCCGGCGCCTATCGTGGCGCGGCTCGCGAGCGAGATCCGCACCGCGCTCGCCGACCCGGCGACGCGCAAGAAATACGAGGACCTGGGCCTCACGCCGGTCGGCTCCTCGCCCGAGGCGTTCGCCGCCGGGCTGCCCGAGCAGGCGCGCAAGTGGCGCAGCGTCCTGCAGTCGATGGGCCGGCTCACCAATTAGTTGCAAACGCACGTAAGGGCGGAGTAAGGTTCCGCCATGGCCACGCGACCGGCGTTCGAGCTGGACCAGCACCTGTTTTTCTGGCTTACCCAGGTCATCGGCGCGCGCGATCGCCGCCTGGGCGCCGAGCTCAGGGACTTCGGCCTGCGCGTGCCCGAGTGGCGCGCGCTTGCCGCGCTGTACTCACGCCGGCGCTGCACCATGAGCGAGCTCGCCGACCTCGCTTCCATCGACCGAACCACGCTCACCCGGACCGTGGACCGCATGCAGGAGGCCGGCTGGCTGGCGCGGCTTTCCGACGGCGGCGACATGCGCATCACCCGGCTCGCGCTCACCGCTTCAGGCGAGCGCCTGTTCTCGCGCGTATGGCCTACCGTCGAGCGCTTGAACGAGGCCGCCGTGACAGGGCTGCCGGCGGCCACGGTCGAGAAGCTGCGAGCCGCACTGGCCCGGATGAAGTTCAATCTTGAACAGGAGGAATCATGCTCCAGGAGCGCATAGCCGACCTAGCCAAGTACGTCGAGCCGGACCGCGTGCGCCGCGAGGTGTACACCGATCCGGCAATCTTCGAGCTCGAGATGCAGCGCATCCACGAGCGCGTGTGGATCTATTGCGGCCACGAAAGCCAGGTGCCCAGGGCGGGCGACTACTACCAGGTGCAGATCGGCCGCCAGCCGATGGTCATGGTGCGCGGCAGCGACGGCAAGGTGAACGTGCTCTACAACCGCTGCCCGCACCGTGGCAACATGATGGTGGGCGACCGCCACGGCAACTGCGGCGAGTTCTTCCGCTGCTCGTATCACGCCTGGACCTTCCGCCACGACGGCAAGCTGCGCTCGATCCCGATGATGGAATCGGGCTATGCCGGCACGCGGCTCGACAAGGACAGCCCCGAGCTCAGCATGAAAGGCGCGCCGCGCGTGGAGAACTACCGCGGCTTCGTGTTCGCCAGCCTGGCGCCCGACGGCCCGTCGCTCAAGGAGTTCCTCGGAAAGTCAATCGTCGCGTTCGACGACATGTGCGACCGCGCCCCCGAGGGCGAGGTCGAGGTGGTGCCCAATTGCTTCCGCGTGATCCAGAAGTCGAACTGGAAAATCTTCCTCGAGAACCAGCTCGACGCGCTGCACCCGTCGGTGACGCACCAGTCCACCGGGCGCGCGGCGCACGAGGTGGAGAAGGACATCGAGAAGAAGACCGGGCACGCGCCGCTCTCCTACCACATGCTCTCGGCGTTCGCGACGGTCACCATCGACAAGTGGGACAACTTCCAGACGCTGAACTACCCGTACGGGCACTGCATCCTCACGGGTTACATGGGCCTCAGGCCGAAGGATCCGGATACGCTCGAGTACGAAAAAACCTTGGAAAAAGCCTACGGCCGGGCGCGCATGGAGGAGATCCTCGGCGTCAACATCCACCATGTGCTCATCTACCCCGGCCTGTCGGTGCAGTCGCCCCTGCAGCAGCTGCGCGCGGTGCGCCCGCTCGGCGTCGACCGCACGCTGACCGAGATCTGGCATTTCCGCCTGAAGGGCGCGCCGGAGCCGATCTACCGGCGCTCGCTCGCCTACTACAACCTGGTGAACTCGCCGGCCACGCTGGTGAACGCCGACGACCTGGAGAACTTCTGGAAGTGCCACCAGGGCCTGTCGTCCGACGGCGGCGACTGGGTGAGCTTCGCCCGCCATTTCGGGCGCGACATCGAGAGGAACGGCATGGTGGAGACGGCGCCCAACTGCGGCACCTCCGAAGCGCCGATGCGCGGGCAGATGAAGGCCTGGGCGCAGTACATGAAGGGCTGAGGATGGACCTCCAACACGAAGTCGAGCAGTTCCTCTACCGCCAGTCGGATCTGCTGGATACCAAGCAGTGGCAGGGCTGGATCGATCTGTTCACCGACGAGGGCGTCTACTGGATGCCGGCCGACCCGGCGCATACGCACTGGGACGGCGTGCCGGCGATCTTCGCCGAGGACAAGAACCTGATGAACGTGCGCATGAAGCGCGTGCTGCACCCGGACGCCTGGTCGCAGCGGCCGCTGTGGGGCACGAACCACGTGGTGTCCAACGTGATGATCGAGACGGCGGCCGCGGATGAAATCGTGGTGCGCTCGCGCTTCCACATGCTGGAGCTGCGCCGCGACGACGTGCGCCATTTCGCCGGCTCCTACCGGCATCACCTGCAGAAGGCAGGAGAGAGCTTTCGCATCCAGCTGCAGCGCGTCGACATGACCAACGCGCAGGCCGCGTACGACTACGTGCTGCAGGTTTGGGTGTGATGCTTTGGATGACTACGGCACGCTGCCGCGGCCGATGACGAACTCGCCGGGGATGTCGTAGCCGGTGCCGCGGCGAAACTCGGCGATCGATTCGAGGTACTCCTCGCGCACCGCGCGCTTGGTGGCGTCGTCGAAGCGCGCGTAGGCCAGCGCCACCGGGCCGCCGAGCAGCGCCGCATCGCAGGCATCGTCGGCGCAAGCGTACGACAGCCGCACCGGCAGCCGCTCCACCGCCACCGCCTGCAGGCCGGCGGCGCGCAAGGCGACGGCCAGCGCGTCTTGCGCGCCCAGGCGGAAAAACAGCGGGCACACATCGGACTCCACCCTCGCGTCGATGATCGGGAACACGTCCGCCCAGCCGCAATGCTCCCTGCGGCCCCACACCGAGGCCACCAGCCGGCCGCCGCTCGCCAGGCGATGCGCCATGCGCTCGAGCGCGCCTTCCGGGTCCGGCATGTACATCAGCCCGAGGCCGCATAGCACAGCATGGAAGTGCGTGCCGTCGTCGGCGAGGGCTTCGGCATCGCAGCGCTCGAATCGGCAATGGGCGAGCTCGAGCGCGAGCGCCATGGCCTGTGCGGCATCCACCATGTTCTGCGAGATGTCGGTGCCGCGCACCAAGCCCTTGGGCCCGACGCGGCGCGCGGCGGCGAACGACAGTGCTCCCGTGCCGCAGGCGACGTCGAGCACCCGCTCTCCCGGCCTTAAATCTGCCAGCGCCACCAGGCGCTCGGTGGCCGGGGCGAGCGCCTGGCGCCAGCAGTGGTCGTAGTGCGGCGCGGCCCGATCCCAACCGTAGCGCTGCACCCTGCGCTGCAGCCGCGCTTGCATGGCGCTACACCGTCTCCGGACGCGAAACGGTGAGGCTGCGCAGCACCCGCTTTGCTTCGCGGAAGGCATCGAGCACCGGGCTGCGCGCGTCGGCCTCATCGACCATCGCGATCACCTCGGCTTGGGGCGCATCGCTTTCGATGCGCACGCAGTAGCGAAACTCGCTGTAGGGAACGGCGGGCAGGCCGAACAGGCAGGCGAAATCCGCGTCGGCTTCGATGTCGACCTCCACCTTGTGCAGCGTCAGCCCGCGGTGGGCCGCGCGCATGGCGTAGCCGATGGCCAGGCACATGCTCAGGCCCGCGCGCGCGTAGCCGCCCGGCGAAAGTCCCTTGCCTTCGCCGCCGAACGGCGGCGGCATGTCTGCCCTGACGCTTTTGCCCTCTTCGGTGTACTCGCAGAGCAGGCCGGCAATCAGCGTAGCGCGCCCGCCCTTGGTGAAGCGCGCGGCCGACGGCTTGGCGCGAAAAATGCCTTCCATGCGGTCCAGGGCCTGCTTGATCTGCATCGACTTGTCCATGGCTCCTCCTCGAAGCGAAGTATCGGGCCGCGGCGTCAGCCGGTCGTGCGCGGGGGCGTCAAACCGGCGTCAAACTTGTCCAGGCTGCGGTTGCCCACCCACAGCCGCACCTCCTGTGCGCTGAGCTGCGGGCGCATGCGCCGCGCCTCCGCAAGCGCCTTGGCCGCCTCGCCCTCGCGCCCAAGCTTCATCAGGATGCCCGCGAGCACGATCCTCGCGGGCGCGAAATTGACGTCGCTGCGGCACGCGGCCTGCGCCACCTCCGCGGCTTCCTGAAGCCGCTTGAGCCTCGCCAGGCCCCCGGCCAGCGCGGTCTGCCAGACCGAGCGGCGGTAATCCGTGGGACTGATGCGCAGGGCGCGGCGCAGCGACTCCACCCCCTCGTCGAGGCGGCGCAGCAGCAACTGGGTGGCCCCGAGGGCCGCGCGCGCCTGCGCGTTCCCGGTGTTCTCCTGCACCGCGCGCTCCAGGATGGGCAGGGCGCGCAGCGGGTCTCCCAGGTCGGCGATGGCGCACCCGGCGTATCCCAGCACCTCCGAGTTGTTCGGTTCCATGGCGAGGGCGCGCTCCGCGTCGGCGCGCGCCTCCTCGTGCAGCGCATGCCCGTCGATCAACCCCCAGCGCTTGGACAAGGCGATGATGAGCGCCTTCTGTGCCCGCGCCAGCGCGAAGCCCGGGTCGATGGCTAGGGCGGCCCGGTAGAGGTCGATCGCCTCGATGACCGCCTCCTGCGACCAGCCGCGGGAGAAAAGCACGCTGCTCGCGCGCCGCAGCACGCCCCAGGCGTCGGTCGGCACCTGCGCGCCCTTGGAGGCCGCGACCGTGAGCCGCTGCTCCAGCGCCGCCGAGATGCCCTCGAGAAGCTCGTCGAGCTGCGGCTGCTTCGGTCGGGATGGCAAGTCGATGAGCTGCGTCCACAGGTACTGGGCGTTTTCACCTTCCAGGAGCTGGATCGCCACGCGCAGCATGCCGTCGTCGAGGCGCCGCAGGCTGCCGGTAACGACATAGCGGGCGCGCAGGGCGCGGGCGACGCGGCGGATGTCCGAGCCCGCCTCCTGCACCGCCGCGGCCACCGCGCGCTCGGCCAGCACTTCAAAGCCCGGCAGCCGGGCGAGCTGGCCGCCCAGGTCTTCGCCCAGCGTCGCACACAGCGCGCCGAGCTCGATATCGCGGGTAAGGTTCATGATGGGAAACACGGCGACCGCGGGAAAGACGGAGGCGGACTGGGTGGCTTCGGTCGGCAAGCCGGCCGCGTCGCGCAGCGAACGATAGAGCGCCGCGGTTTCGGCGCCGGGACCGACACCCAGCTCTCGCTGCAGGGCATCCGAGCAGCGCTGGTATTGCTGCAGCGCCGCCGCGCGGTCGCCCAGCGCGTCCAGCGAGCGCATGAGGAGGCGATACGCCTCCTCGGCGCAGGGATCGAGCTCGAGCCAGCGCTGCAGCACGGGCAGCGCCTCGGGGTGCCGCCCGCTCTGGACATACCCGGCCGCCAGCCGCGCCATTGCGCCTGCTGCGGCATCGGCCAGCCGCCTGCGCTCCACCGCGAGCCAGTCTTCATCGGTGTGCGCGCCCTCGAGCAACGGGCCGCGATACAGCGCCACCATGCGCCGCAGGGACTCGGGGTCGCCCCGGGAGGCGAGCACACGGAACTCCACCAGGTCCACGCTGCAGGCGGCGCCATCGAGCGTCACCGCGCCGCCGTCGGCGCGCACCGCCGGGAGGTCCTTCCGCAGGGTGCTGAGAAGCTGCCTCAGGTTGTGGCGCGCCCGCGCTTCGGGCAGGTCGCCCCACAGCAGACCGGTAAGGCGCTCGCGATGCACCGGTTCGGGCGCGTGGAGCGCAAGCAGGGCGAGCAGCTGCTGCGCCTTGCGCGCATTGACTGGGATCTCGTTTCCTGCCTCGTCCGAGGCCCGGAAGCGCCCGAACAGGCTGATGCGCGCATGCGGCATAGGCGTGGCGCCGGGTCCTTGCTGTAGCTCGCTACAATAGCGCAGAAGATGGCCGCCGCTTCGCTTCCCGCCCAGATTGGCAAGGTCGGCCTGCTTGCCGCCGTGATCATTGCCTGGCAACTGCTCGCCTTGCGCGGCCTGCCCGACTACCTGCTCAGCCCGGTGCAGATCGCCCGGGAATTCTTCACCGCCCTGGGCTCGCAGGAGCTCTACGTGCACGCGGGCACCAGCCTGATGCGCGCGCTGCCCGGGTTTTTCATCGGCTCGGCCGCCGGCATCGCCTTCGGCCTGGCGGCCGGCGTGTCGCGGCGTTTCGACCAGACCGTCAGCCCGAGCGTTTTCCTCACCTACCCGGTGCCCAAGATCGTAATGCTGCCGCTGTTCATGCTGTGGTTCGGCATCGGCGACCTGTCGAAGATCCTCATAATCGCGCTGGCCTGCTTCTATCCGACCTTCATCAACGCGTATTACGGCGCGCGCGCGACGCGCAGCATCCTGGTGTGGTCGGCGCTCAACATGGGCGCCGGGCGCGGCGACATCTTCCGCCGCGTCGTGGTGCCGAGCGCGCTGCCGCAGATCTTCGCCGGGCTGCGCGTGTCGCTCGCCCTGTCGTTCATCGTGATGTTCGCCACCGAAATGATCAACTCGCGCTCGGGCCTGGGCCACCTCATCCAGGCGGCCGAAGCGAGCCTGCGCTTCGACCTGATGTACGTGTCGCTGGTGACCATCGCCATTCTCGGCTACCTGGGCGACTACCTTTTGAGGCTGGCGCGCGGCCGTGTGCTCAGATGGCAGGAGCCGGAGGTATGAAGTACCTGCGCCCCGCGCTGCTCATTCTCGTCGTTCTCGCGATGTGGGAGCTTGCCGCGCGCAGCGGGCTGTGGAACCGGCTGCTGTTCCCGTCGCTGGTGCGCATCGGCGCGGAGTTCGCCGAGCTCATGTTCGGCGCGGAAGGCCTGATGCAGGCCTGGGTGTCGCTCTACCGCGCGCTCGGCGGCTTCGCGCTGGCGGCAGTCGTGGGCGTGGCGCTGGGCATGGTGATGGGGCGCTCCGCCTTCGTCGCCGGGCTGCTCGACCCGTTCTTCTCCGGGACCTACGCGGTGCCCAAGCTCGCGCTGTTTCCCATCTTCATCTTCGTGTTCGGCATCGGCAGCCTGTCGAAGGTGGCGCTGATTTTCCTCGAGTGCCTGTACCCGATCGTCATCATGACCTACCACGGCGCGCGCGACGTCAACCGGGTGCTGCTGTGGTCGGGGCAGAACATGGGCGCCTCGCGCGCGCAGATCCTGCGCCGCATCGTCGTGCCGGCGGCCGCGCCGTTCATCTTCGCCGGCTTGCGCGTGGCGCTGCCGGTGGCGATGATCGTGGTGGTGATCACCGAGATGATCAGCTCGGCCGACGGCCTGGGCTACCTCGTGATCTACGCGCTGTCCTCGCTGAAGACCGACCAGATGCTCGCCGTGGTGATCGCCATCTCGCTGCTCGGCCTGGCGCTCGACCGGGCGCTCGTGCTGCTGCGCAACCGGTTGGTATACTGGGAAAAGCTCGACGCCTACTACGTCTGAGCCCCCTGAGGAGGAGATCCTGTGAAGCTCGTGCTGGCGGTTGTTGCCCTGTCCTTTACCCTGACGTGCGCGGCCGCCGAGCCGCCGCTGATCCGCCTGGGGCGCGGCTTCGCGGCGGAGGAGCAGGTGTGGCTGATGAGCGCGCGCCCGGACCTCGCGCCCAACCAGGGCAAGCGCTACCAGCTCAAGCAGATCCTCTTCCAGGCCAATCCGCAGCGCTTTCAGGCCTATCTCGCCGGCGAGATCGACGCGGGCACCGCGCCCGGCCTGACCGTAATCTTCGCCAACGAGCAGGGCCTGGACATCAAGGTGGTGGCGAGCGTCTGCCTGGAAGCCGCGGGCAAGGAGTGGTTCAGCACCACCTACATGGTCAAGGACGACGGGCCGGTGCGCGCGGTGAAGGACCTGAAGGGCGGCACGGTGGGCGTGGTGGGCATCAAGACGGCCACCGACCTGTGGGCGCGCGCCGGGCTGCTGAACGCCGGGCTGCAGCCCGACAAGGACACCAAGGTGGTGCCGATGGCCTTCCCGGTGATCGGCGACGCGGTACGCACCGGCAAGATCAGCGCCGGCACGTTCGTCGAGCCGTTCTATTCGGCGGAAATGGCCAAAGGCGGGCTGCGCAAGCTGTTCACCGCGGTGGAGGCAGTGGGCTACGACCACGAGCTGCTCGACCTGTGGTTCGGCGAG
The DNA here is from genome assembly GCA_036259215.1 of Burkholderiales bacterium. Classification (GTDB taxonomy): domain Bacteria; phylum Pseudomonadota; class Gammaproteobacteria; order Burkholderiales; family SG8-39; genus SCGC-AG-212-J23. The sequence continues at coordinate 16,510 of DATACE010000034.1, forward strand.
AAATTCCTCAAGGAGCACCCCGACGCGGTGCGCGCCTTCCTTGCCGACTACGTCGCGGTGACCAAGTACTACCTCGCCAACACGGCACAGGCAAAACGCGACCTGCACAAGGCGGGCTTCGTGCGCACGCCGCTGGAGATCTACCTCAAGAATGCCGACTGGAAGCGAGACCCGGACGCCCGGGTGAACGTCGAGAGCCTGAAGAGGCTCTCGTTGTTCATGCGCGAGAAGCTGAACTGGCTGGAAAAGCCGGTCAACGTCGACGCGCTGGTCGACCAGAGCTATCTACCGCGATAGGGATTCGCTGCGGATAAGGTCCCAGATGTAGTTGCGGTATTCGTGGCACTGGGCTGACTTCTTGATGGTGAGGTCGCGCGGCCGCGGCAGCGCGATGGCGATTTCCTCCCGGACGCGCGCCGGGCGCGCGGTCAGCACCACCACCCGGTCGGCGAGGTAGACGGCCTCGTCGATGTCGTGGGTGACGAACACGATGGTCTTGCCGGTGCGCTCCCACAGGCGCGTCAGCTCCTCCTGCATCACCTCGCGCGTCTGTGCGTCCAGGGCGCCGAACGGCTCGTCCATGAGCAGCACCTTGGGGTTGAAGGCAAGCACGCGCGCCAGCGCCACGCGCTGCTTCATGCCGCCGGAGAGCTCCGCCGGGAAGTGGTTGCGGAACTCCCACAGCCCCATCATCTGCAGGTAATGGCGCACCGTGTCCTCGATCTCGCGTGCGCCGACCCCCTGGGCCTCGAGGCCCCAGGCGACGTTGCCGGCGACGGTTTTCCAGGGAAACAGCGCGAACTCCTGGAACATCATGCCGCGGTCGGGGCCCGGCCCGCTCACCGTGCGCCCGTAGATGCGGATGCTGCCGCTTTCGGCGGGGATGAAGCCGCCCATGATGTGGAGAAAGGTGCTCTTGCCGCAGCCGCTGGGGCCGATGACGGTGATGAACTCCCCTTCGCGCGCCGCGAACTGCGCGATGTCGACCACCTGCAGCGACTGGCCGTTGCGGGTATAGACCTTCCGTACGCCGGAGGCCTCGAGGGCGGTTTCAGGTCCAGACACGGCAGAGGTAGTCCCAGGAGTGCTCGATGTGGGCGGGGGTCATGATCTGCGCGTGGCGCTTGGCCCGCACGGCCGGCGCGAGCGGCCTCGCCTGCAGTCCCGCCGCGCGCGCGAGCAGGTGGGCGCGACAGGCCTTCTCCAGGAATACCCCGACGCAGGTGGCGTGCTCCACCGAGGTGCCGCAGAAGGTCACGCCGTGGTTCGCCATGAGCACCGCGAAGTGCGGCCCGAGCGAGCGCGCGAGCGCCGCGCCTTCCTCGGGCGTGGTGATGAGCGCCACCTCGTCCGCGTGGCGCGGCAGCTCGGCAAAGTAATCGGCGTCGAGCGTGTAGGGCAGCAGCGCCTCGCCGCTTCCGGAAAACAGGCTCGCGTGCAGCGCGTGCGTATGCGCGACCACGTGCACGTCGGCGCGCCGCGTGAGAATCTCCGCGTGGATCGGCCACTCCGAATGGCAGCCGCCTTCGCCGGCCAGCTTTTCGCCGGAAAAGCTCACCAGCACGAAGTCCTGCGGGCCGCGGATCTCGCCCAGGCCCGCGCGGTTGCGCTTCAGCCAGAAGCCGCGGCCCTGCGGATCGCGCACCGAAACATGGCCCAGCGACAGGTCGCCGTGGCCTTCCTTCTCGAGGATGCGGCAGGCTTTCGCCAGGCGCTCCAGAGTCTGCGTCAGCATGGCCTAGAATAGTAAAGGAACGACGCATGGCGGCGAACGAGCAATTGGCGATGCTGGTCCAGCCCGACCGGGTGCATCGCTCGGTATACGCGGACCCGGCGATTTTCGAGCTGGAGATGGAGCGGCTGTTCGGCCGCGCCTGGCTGCTGCTCGGGCACGAAAGCCAGGCGCGCGCGCCCGGCGATTACTTCACCACGCGCATGGGGCGCGAGCCGGTGATCGTCGTGCGCAAGGACGACCGCGACATCGGCGTGCTGGTGAATCGCTGCGCGCACCGCGGCTCCACCGTATGCGCGGAAGGCCGCGGGCACGCCGAGCGCTTCGTGTGCCCGTACCACGGCTGGAGCTACGACCGCGCCGGCGCGCTGAAGGCGGTGCCGCTCGCCTCGAGCTTCGCGCAGGACAAGCTCGCCGAGCTGCGCCTGAAGGCCGTGCCGCGCGTGGCCGCCTACCGCGGCTTCATCTTCGCCTCGCTCGCGCCCAAGGGCGAAAGCCTGGACGCGTTCCTGGGCCCGGCCAAGGCGTCGCTCGACGATTTCGTCGACCGCGCGCCCGGCGGCGAGCTGGAAGTGGCAGGCGGGGTGTTCAAGCACGCCTATAACGGCAACTGGAAGCTCATGCTGGAGAACCACCTGGACGGCGCGCACCCGGCCTGGGTGCATGCCTCGTCGGTAGCGGTGGCGCGCAACGCCCCGGAGCCCGGCAAGCCGGGCGAGGAGCACTACTACGACATCGCGGTGCGCCAGATGCGGCAGAACGGCGCGCCCGAGTCGGTGTGGGAAGCCACGGGCATCTGGACCACGCCGCGCGGCCACGGCTACATGGGCGACTACCACGACGACAGCCGCCTGGTCGCCGGCCTGGGCAACCCTGTTTTCGAGGAATACCGATCCAGCTTGGCAAAGGAACATGGAACTGAAAAAGCCGATCGCATCCTGCGCGTGACGCTGTGGAACACGATCCTCTACCCGAACGCCTCTTTCATGAGCCAGTTCAGGCAGCTGCGCATCATCCACCCGCTCGCCGTCGACCGCTCGGTGGTCTATACCTATTCGTTCCGCATGAAGCAGGCGCCGGCGCGCATGTTCCGCGACACCATCGCGTTCTCCAACGTGGTGAACGGGACGGCGTCGTGGGTGCTGACCGACGACCTGGAGGTGTACGAGCGCATCCAGCGCGGCTTCTCCTCGGGCGCGGTCGAATGGGCGTACATCGGCCGCGGCTACGGGCGCGACGTGGCGGAGCCCAACGGCGCCATGCGCGGCGCCACCGGCACGAGCGAAGTGTTCATCCGCGCTCAGATGCGCGCCTGGCTCGATTACCTCTCGGAATGAGGATCGAGGATTTCCTGTATCACGAGGCGCGCCTGCTCGACACGCAGCGTTACGAGGAGTGGCTGGAGCTATTCACCGAAGACGCGACCTACTGGGTGCCCCTCGAGCACAACCAGGCCGACCCCTTCGAAACCTCCTCGCTGGTGCACGACGACCGCACGTTGCTGGAGCTGCGCGTAAAGCAGGCGCGCCACCCGCGCGCCCATGCTCGGCTCCCCCTGGCGCGCACGGTGCATCAGGTTGCCAACATAATGACCCTTGAGGAAAGCAACGAAGGCGTGCGTGTGGCGTCTACCCTGCAGCTTATTGAGTGGCGCCAGGAAAAGCAGCGGGTGTGGGGCGCCCTGGTCGAGCACGAGCTGCGCCGCGCGGGCGAAGGCTTCCGCATCGCGCGCAAGCGCGTGGACCTGGTGAACTCCGAGGCGGAGCTCGACGGCATCGCGATCCTGTTTTGAGCAAAGTTTTCCTCGACTACGACCAGAAGGCGCTCGACGACCAGTACGAGCAGCGCGTCTGGGTACCCCACGCCGACCAGATCATCCGCCGCTACGGCGCCGCGAGCGATGCGGTGAGAAGCCGCATCGGCGAGCCGCGCACGCAGCGCTACGGCCCCGCGCCGATCGAGACCCTGGACATCTACGGCGCCGGGGACCAGGCCTTCGTATTCGTGCATGGCGGCGCCTGGAAGCGCCAGTCGAAGCGCGAGAACGCTTTCGCCGCCGAGATGGTCGTGGCCGCCGGCGCTGCCTACGTGGCGCTCGACTTCGCGTTGCTGCCCAGCGTGAGGCTCGACGAGATGGCCGCGCAGGTGTGCCGCGGCATCGAATGGGTGCATCGCAATGTGTCGCAGACCGTCGTGCTGTGCGGCCATTCGTCCGGCGCGCACCTCGCCGCCGTTGCGCTTACCAGACTCGAATTTCCGAAAGCCGCACTGGTGGTGTCGGGCATCTACGATCTCTTGCCCGTGCGCCTGAGCGCGCGCAACGATTATGTCCGGCTCGACGAGCGCCTCGAGCACGACTACAGCCCGATCCGCCACATCGACAGGATCGGCTGCCCGGTAAGCGTAGCCTGGGCCGAGCACGAGGCGGCCGAGTTCGCCCGGCAATCACGCGAGTTTTCACAGAAGCTGGAGCAGGCCGGCAAGCTGCAGGCCGCCATTCTGGGAAAAGGCCAGAATCACTTCGAGATCGTCGAAACACTCGCCGATCCGCGCACGCCGCTCGGCCGCGCAGCGCTTAGCATGCTGCAATGAGCTTGAGAAGCCCACAGCCGGTGGTGGTGGCCGGTGGCGGCATCGGCGGCCTGGCGGCGGCGCTCGCGCTCGCGCGCAAGGGCTTTCGCTCGGTGGTGCTGGAGCAGGCGCAGGAGTTCGGCGAGCTCGGCGCCGGCATCCAGATCGCGCCGAATGCCTGGCACGCGCTCGACGCGCTGGGCGTGGGCGGCCTGGTCAAGCGCGAGGCGGTGTTCATCGAGCGGCTGCTCATGTTCGACGGGGTGTCCGGCGAGCGCGTGATCAACATTCCGCTCGACGAGCGCTTCGCCAAGCGCTTCGGCAACCCCTACGCGGTCACGCACCGCGCCGACATCCACGGCTCGCTGCTCGATGGCTGCAAGGCTCTGCCGGCGCTGATCGAGCTGCGCACCAGCAGCCGGGTCACCGGCTTTGAAGCCGACAGCGATGGCGTCACGGTGAAGACGGCGGGCGGCGACCTCCGCGGCAGCGCGCTGGTGGGCGCGGACGGCGGGCGCTCGGTGATCCGCGAGCGCATCGTCGGCGACACCCTGCCGCTGATCACCGGGCACATGTGCTACCGCGCGGTGCTCAACATCGACGAGGTGCCCCAGGAGCTGCGCTTTGCCGCCGCCACCTTGTGGGCGGCGCACAACACGCACATCGTGCATTACCCGCTGCGCGGCTGGAAGCTTTTCAACCTGGTCGCCACGGTGATCGGCAAGCACACGAGCGGCGGCCACAACGAGCTCGCGCTGCCCGACGAGGTGCTGCCGTTCTTCTCGCACTACTGCGCGGAGGTGATGAAGCTCATGCGCACTCCTCGCGAGTTCCGCCGCTGGATGCTGCTGCACCGCGAGCCGGTGGACAACTGGACAAGCGGCCGCGTGACGCTGCTGGGTGACGCGGCGCATTTCATGCTGCAGTACATGGCGCAGGGCGCCGCCATGGCGATGGAGGATGCGGTGTGCCTGGGCCTGTGCGCCGAGGAGCACGGGGGCGACTTCGAGAAGGCTTTTCTCGCCTACCAGAAGCGGCGCATCGTGCGCGCGACGCGGGTGCAGATTTCGGCCAACAAGCTGATCGGCATGATTTTCCACGTGCCGGACGGCCTGGAGCGCGAGGTGCGCAACGACCTCTACCGCGGCCGCACGCCCGAGCGCTACTACGACGCGCTCGAGTGGATCTTCACGCCGCCCGACTACGTGCGCAGCTTCCGCTAGCGAAAACTGGGCGCGATCAGATCGGGGCCGATCTCGGCCATCGAGCGCACTCCGCACAGCTTCATCGCGCGCTCGAGCTCGCCGGACAGGATCTGCAGCGCGCGCTGCGCGCCCGGCTCGCCGCCGGCCATGACTCCATAGAGGGTCGCCCGGCCGACCAGCACGGCCTGCGCGCCCAGCGCGCGCGCCTTGAGGATGTCCACGCCGCGGCGCACGCCGCCGTCGAGCATGACCGTGATGCGGCTCCCTACCGCGCGCGCGACGGCGGGCAAGGCCTCGAGCGTCGGCGCGGCGCCGTCGAGCTGCCGCCCGCCGTGGTTGGACACGATCACGCCGTCGCAGCCCAGGGCCGCCGCGCGCTCGGCGTCGTCCGGGCGCTCGACGCCCTTCAGCAGCAGGCGGCCCGGCCAGCGCTCGCGCAGCCGCTTGAGCTCCTCCCAGTCGAACGCCGCGTCCATCTCGCGGCCGACCGCGGTGGCGATGTCGGTCATCCGGGTGCTGGTGAACTTGTAGCCCTCGAAATTCTCCATGCGCGGCAGCCCGTTGCGCAGCAGGTCCATAAGCCAGGCGGGCTTGCGCAGCACGTCATGCGAGTTGCGCCAGTTGGGGCGGTAAGGCGTCACGAAGCCGTTGCGTGGATCGCGCTCGCGCTTGCCCGAGACCGGCAGGTCCACGGTGACGAGCAGCGCCTCGTAGCCGGCGTCTTTGGCCCGCGCCACGAGCTTCTCGCGGAACTCCCGGTCGCGCACGACGTAGAGCTGGAACCAGCGCCGGCCGCCCGCCTCCTCGGCCAGCCGCTCGATGGAGGCGCCGGCGGGCGTGGCGAGGGTGTACGGAATGCCGAAGGCCTTGGCGGCGCGCGCCAGCATGAGGTCGGCACCGGCGCGGCCTGCGGCGATGCCGCCCGTGGGCCCGATGGCGAGCGGCAGCCCGGCCTGCGCGCCGAACAGGCTCACGCCCATGTCGACCTCCGCGACGTTCACCAGCACCCTGGGCAGCAGGCGCACGCGCTCGAAGGCGGCGCGGTTCTCCCGCAGCGTGACCTCGTCCTCGGCGCCGCCGTCGAAGAAATCGAAGATCGCCCGCGGCAGGCGGCGCCGGGCAAGCCGGCGGAGGTCTTCGATATTGACGGCGTTTTCTGGGTGCATAATTGGCGGCTCACTGTACGGACTAACATGAAACCAGGCAATAAAGTGAAGCGAATCGAGGGCGTGCTGTCGCCGGTGATCACGCCTTTCAGGAAGGACTACGCGCCGGACGCGGGGCGTTTCGTGCGCCACTGCCGCTGGCTGCTGAAAAGCGGCTGCGCCGGGCTGGCGGTGTTCGGCACCAACAGCGAAGCCAACTCCATGTCGGTTGCGGAGAAGCGCGCGCTGCTCGAGGCACTGGTGGCCGGCGGCGTGCCGGCGGCGAGCCTGATGCCCGGCACCGGCCATTGCGCGCTCAGCGATTCCATCGAAATGACGCGCGCCGCGGTGGAGCTCGGCTGCGCCGGCGTGCTGATGCTGCCGCCGTTCTATTACAAGGGCGTCTCGGACGAAGGCCTGTACCGCAATTTCGCCGAGGTGATCGAGCGCGTGGGCGACGAGCGCCTTCAGCTCTACCTCTACCATATCCCGCCGGTGTCGCAGGTGCCGATCACCCTTGGCCTGATCGAGAAGCTGCTGTCCAAGTACCCGGGCATCATCGCCGGGGCCAAGGATTCCTCCGGCGACTGGTCGAACACCAAGGCGATGCTCGACGCCTTCGCCAAGGACGGCTTCGACGTGTTCGCGGGCAGCGAAGTGTTCCTGCTGGACAACATGCGTCACGGCGGCAAGGGCTGCATCACCGCCACGGGGAACATCAACCCCGGCCCCATCGCCAACGTCTATCGCGGCTGGCGCTCGGCGGAGGCGGACAAGCTGCAGGCCGGCATCAGCGCGACGCGCAAGATCGTGCAGAAGCAGCCGATGATCCCCGCGCTCAAGGCGACGGTGGCGCACTTCGGCAACGATCCGGAGTGGCGCACCTGCCGGCCGCCGCTCACCGAGCTCAGCGCCGCCCAGGAGCAGACCCTGATCACGGAGCTGAAAGCCGCCGACTTCTCGATGCCCGGCCTGAATAGTTGAAGACCGCGCTGGTCACCGGCGCCGCGCGCGGCATCGGCCGCGCCGCCGCCGAGGCTTTGTCGCAGTCGGGCATGCGGGTCATAGGGCTGGACCGGACGTTTGCGGACGCTCCGGGCTTTGAAAAGCGGGTCTACGACCTGACCGACCTCGCCGGCATCCCGGCCCTCGTCCAGGAGATCGGCGAGATCGAGATCCTGGTGAACAACGCCGGCGTGCAGAACGCGGTGTCGATCGATCGCTATACCGATGAGCAGCGCGCGCGCATCCTGCGGGTCAACCTCGAGGCGCCGGTGGAGCTGATCCGCGCCGTGTCGACGCCTATGGTGGCGCGAAAGCGCGGGCGCATCATCAACCTCGCCTCGGTGGCGGCCTACACGCCGCACACCGACCTTTGGTACGGCGTCACCAAGGCGGGCATCGTGAGCTTCACGCGCAGCTTCGCTGCCTACCTCGGCCCCCACGGCATCCAGGTGAACGCGGTGGCGCCGGGTCCGATCGACACGCCGCTGCTGGACAACGCGCAGCCCGAACGCATCGAGCAGCTCATGAAAGCCGTCTACACCCGCCGCAAAGGCCGGCCGGAGGAAGTCGCCGAGGCGATCCGCTGGCTCGCGCTCGATGCGCCGCCCATCGTAAACGGCGCGATCATCGACATCACCGACGGCTGCTTCCTGCGCTAAGCGCGGTTCGCCGCTCTATTTCTTGGCAGGATGGGCGCGGCGTATGGTCGGCGACACGACCTTGTCCGAGACGTGAAAATCCCAGACGGCGCCGCCGCCGTTTGCGGAGAATTCCTTCACCAGCTTGGGCACGTCGCCCAGATCCTTGACCGTCTTCCCCGGCAGCCCGAAGCCGCGCGCGATCGCCGCGAAATCGCAGTAGCCGAAGACCGATCCGTCCTCGCCCATCCCCTCCGAGCGCAGCTTGTGCAGCTCGGAGCCGTAGGCGCCATCGTTCATCACCACGATCAGGATGTTGAGGCCGTGGCGCTTGATGGTTTCAAGCTCTTGCACATGCATCATCAGGCTGCCATCGCCGTCGAACAGCACGGCGGTTCGATCCGGGCGCGCGGCGGCCACGCCCATGGCGAACGAGATGCCGTTGCCGATCGCGCCGAACTCCCGGATGGTGAGGAACTTGTCCTGCGCGCGCGAGGGCATCTGCGCGAAAAACCACGAGCAGTGGCCGCCCGAGTTCACCATCTCCCAGTCGTGCGGCAAGGCCGCTTCCAGCGCCTCCACCACGCGGCGCGGGTCGAGCAGTCCCGGCTCGATCTCGAAGACGTGGCTGTCGGGCTTCGAGTCGCGGATGCGCGCAGCGATCGCATTGCTTCGCCAAGCTCCGTTCCGGGAAGGCAGCGCCGCGATCAACGCTTCCACGCCCAGGCGCGCGTCGGCTCGAAGGTGATGACGCGCGACCTCCTGGCCCTGGCTGACCGCGACGGGATCGATATCGATGTGCAGCATCTTCGCCTTCGGCCAGAGCTGGCCGCCGCCTCCGGCGTGGTAGGCGAGCGAGCAGCCGACCGCGACAACGAGGTCGGCCTGCGCCAGGTACTCGAGGCCGACCTCGGGCGTGAAGCTGCCCGAGATGCCGATGCAGAAAGGATCGTCGTGGAACAGCCCCCTCGCGGGCAGCGTGGTTGACAGCAGCCCGCCCGTCCGGGCGGCCAGCGCCCGGCACGCAGCGCCCGCCCCGGCTTCGACCGCACCCAGGCCGGCGAGCACCACGACCCGTTCGGCGCCGGCAAGCAGCCGCGCGGCGCTTGCCACATCGTCGGGATGCGGCGGCATCGGCGATGGGCGCGGCAACAGCTCGCGCGAGGGCCGGGGCAAATCCGCCGGCCCTTCCCAGGGCCGGTTCTGCAGATCGAAAGGAACGCCGAGCACGACAGGACGGCGCTCGCGGCGCGCCTGCAGGAATGCGTCGCGCGTCGCCACAGGCATGCGCTCGGGCATGTGCAAGCGGTGATAGGCGGCGCCCGTGGCGGTGATGAGGGGCGCCTGGTCGATCTCCTGGTTGTACCAGCCGCTTTTCAGCGGCGCTTCCCCGGCGAACACCACCAGCGGCAGGTGGGCGCGCACGGCCGCGGGCAGCGCCGTGATCAACTGCGTCACACCGGGCCCGCAGGTGACCGTCGCCACTCCGACGTCCATGCTCTTTCGCGCGTACGCCATGGCCGCCGCGAGCGCGCAGTGCTCGTGCCTTACGTACACCATGCGGCATCCCTGCGCCGACAACTGCGCCGCCCAGTTCATGTTCGCATCCCCGAGGAGCGCGAAGCAGGTTCGCACTCCCTCCTGTGCGAAGGCCTTCGCCAGCATGTCGTACACACGGGTCCTGGCTTCACTCTTCATCGTCTCGACTCCCACATCAAAGGGTCCATAGCGCTAACGAATGTCCGCAACGCTCACGCCCTGCCGCTCGGCGCAGAGGCTCAGCGTGCGCTCCCATGCAGGGCGCGCCAGGGCTCTCGCGTAATAGGCCTTCAGGCGCGGATACGGCTCGATGAGATCGGTGTTGCGGACTTGCCGCAGGACGGTGGCGAGGAGAATGTCGGCGACCGTGAACCCCTCGCAGGCGATCCAATCGCGGTCCTCGAGCCGGCGCTCCAGCCCGGGGAGCGCCCGGCGGCGGGCTTCCTTGACCAGCGCCGCCCGCCGCGCGCGCGCCCCCTCGCCGCCCATGCCGCCGTCGATCATCTGGATCTCGAACAGCGGCCGCTCGACAGTGGCGAGCGCGGCGAAGCACCATTGCATCACCCGCGTGCGTCCGGCGAAGTCAGCCGGGATGAGCTTGCCCGCCTTCTCGGCGATGTAGAGCACCACCGCGCCGGACTCGCCGACGATGAAGCCGTCATCGTCGATCACCGGCACCTGGTGGAAAATGCTGAGCCGGCCATAGGCGGGAGCGTCGAGCTCGCCGGCGATGTAGTCGAGGGCGTGGACGCGATAGGGCAGCCCGGTTTCCTCGAGCGCCCATTGCGCGCGCAGGTCGCGCGCCTCACCGGCCATGCCGGGATGAACCCGTCCGAAGGCATAGAGCGTAATCATGGTGAAGGGTCATTTCCCCGGGCGTCGGAGTACCACATGGGTGGCTTTCTCGGACGCCGCGAACTGCACGCACTCATATCCGAGCGCCCGCAGGTCCACTCCCTCGAACAACCGCTCGCCGCGGCCCAGCAGGATCGGCGAGATCGCGACATGCATCTCATCAATGAGAGCCTCCCGAAGATACTGCTGGATCACATTAGGCCCTCCGCCAATGCGCACGTCCATGCCGTTCGCCGCTTTGCGCGCCCGGTCCAGCGCCTCGTGAATGCCGCCGGTGACGAAATGGAACGTCGTATTGCCTTCCATCTCGATGGTCGGACGCGCGTGATGAGTCAGGACGAAAACCGGCACATGGTACGGCGGGTTGTCTCCCCACCAGCCCTTCCAATTCGAATCGGGCCAAGGGCCGCGAACCGGTCCGAACATGTTCCTGCCTAGGATCCACGCTCCGATGTTGCGGAATCCCCGCGCGGCAAAATCGTCGTCGATCCCGGTAGTGCCGTCGCCCGCGCCGTGGATGCTCTGGAACGTGCGTGTTGGGATAAACCACCGGTGCAAGTCCTCCCCGCCCACCCCTAGCCCATGGTCGATGTCCTGATCAGGACCCGCTCCGTATCCGTCAAGCGAGATGGCAAAGCTCTCAACGCGGACCTGTCCCATTCTCATACCTCTACTTGGATGCTGCGTTACGGGGCTTTGGGCGGTAGCTCCGGGAACTGGGGTAGGTCATCGGTAATGTCATACCACGGAGCCTTGTGGGCGACGAACACGTGGCGCTTTGGCTTGACCCCCGGGTCGTCGTCCAGTGCGCCGAGCGGGAGGCCGTAGAAGGACGGCTCGAAATCGAAGCGGCTAAGCAGCGGCGACCCACAGATACGGCAAAAGCCGCGGTGCGTCCCGGACGAAGACTCGTAGAAGGTGACAAGGTCTGCGCCTTGCGTCCAGCGGAAGTCACTTGCTTTGACGCTGGCGCGACTGCGAAACGCCGCGCCGTGCGCCTTGCGGCACATCGAGCAATGACAGTTGAGCGCGCCACGCAGCTCGCCGGTGACCTCATACCGCACTTCTCCGCATAGGCAGCTGCCTCGAAGCATCGAAGCCCCCTAAGGTGGTTTTGGTGAGCAGCGTTAGTAGGTGCGGAAGCGGATGGTGGGGTCGCGCTTGACCTGGTCTACGAGCGCGACCTCCCACGCAAGGTATTCCTGCGCGTGCTTCTTGTAGTCGGAGGCGTGGTCGTAGGGCTTGTACGAGACGTCGTCGCGCGTGGTGGTGGCGCGCTCGACGCCCTGCTCGACGGGCTTGCCGGCCGCGAGCCAGGCGGCGTTGCCGCCTTCCAGCACCTTCACTTGCGGCCATAGCGCGGCGGCTTCGGGGGCGGCGAGGTGGGCGAGCAGGCCGTCCTCCGAGGTGAGGACCAGCAGGCTCGCCTCGCCGATCCTGGCGCGCGCTTCGCCGAGCCGGGAGCGCACGCCCCACCACGCGCCGGGGATGTGCGCGTGGTTGAAGCGCAGGCTGGTGGACAGGTCGAGCACCGCGGCGCCCGAGACGTCGTTGACGGTCGGCCATTTTTTCACCGGGGGCGCCGGCCGCGGGCCTCTTCCAAGCGCGAGCCCCGCGAGGTCATCGAGAACGTAGACCTCGGGCCAGCCCATCTGGTTGAGCCAAGAGGCGGTCATCACGGCGCGCACGCGCTCCGGGTCGACCAGCACCACGCGCGCGTTGCGCACGGCGACGTATTCGTCGCTCGCCTGCACCAGCTGTCCGCCCGGCGCATGGCGGGATCCGGCAACGTGCGAGCGCTCGAACTCCTCGCGCGTGCGCACGTCGAGCAGGTAAAGGGTGCGCGACGGATCTTTCGCCCACCCCTGCACTTGCGCCGGCGTGGCGAACTTCACCTCGAAGCGCGCGGCCACGCGCGCCGCCGCTTCGAGGGCCTTGCGGCGCCCCTCGGGCGAGGGCTCGGGTGCAACCCGGCGCGAGCCGCGCTCGCAGGAGAGCCCGGCGAGGTCCCAGCCCATGGTGCCGTCCTTCAGCGCCACCACGGGATTGGGAATACCGGCGTTGCGCAGCGACTGGCAGCCGATGATGCTGCGGGTGCGCCCGGCGCAGTTGACCACCACCAGGGTGTCCGGATCGGGGGCGAGGTCATGCACCCGGTAGGCCAGCTCGGCGCCCGGCACGTCGACGCCGCCCGGGATGTTCATGCGGTGGTATTCCTCGAAGGGCCGCGAGTCGAGGATGACCACCTTCTGCTTCTTCGTCAGCATTTCGTTGACCGCCTCGGGCGGCATGCGTGGGGTGTCGTACTGGTGCTCCACGAACTCGCCGAACGCCTTGGACGGCACGTTGACGCCGCTGAAAAGCTCGCCGCCGGCGCCCTCCCAGCCGGCGCAGCCGCCCTCCAGGATAGAGACGTCGGTGTAGCCCAGCTCGGCGAGCTTGCGCGCCGCCTGCTCGGCGAGCCCCTCGCCGCCGCCGTCCAGGACCACCACCGGGACGCTCGCGCGGGGCACGAGGTCGCCGGCCATGAGCTCGAGCCGGGATACGGGGGCGGAGCAGGCGAAGAACGGATGGCCGCGATAGTGCACGCCCTGCTCGCGCACATCGAGCAGGGCGATCTCGCCGCCGGCGGCCAGCGCGGCCTGCACTTGCTTGGTCGTAAGGGTCTTCATGGGAGTAGATTAACGGCCCGGGTTTCTTGCGGAGGAGGAATCGCCATGGCATTGAAAGTCACCAAGGCCGACATCTGGGCGGCGACCATCGAGGACCGCGCCGGCGGCGCGGCGGACCGGCTGGAGGCGCTGTCCAAGGCCGGCGCCAATCTCGAGATGCTGCTCGCGCGGCGCACCGAGCCCGGGCAAGGGGTCATGTTCGTGACGCCGGTGAAGGGCGCAAGGGCGGTGAAGGGCGCGCAGGCGGCCGGCTTCAGCAAGCCGCAGAACATCCATTCGGTGCGCATCGAAGGCGGCGACAAGCCGGGGTTGGGCGCGCGGATCGCGCGCACGCTGGCCGGGGCCGGCGTGAGCTTTCGCGGCATCTCCGCCGTCGCCATCGGACGCAAGTTCATCAGCTACATTGCCTGCGACAGCGCCGATGACGCGACCAAGGCGGTGGCCGCGCTGCGGAAGCTGGGGGG
>DATACE010000035.1:0-11897 GCA_036259215.1 Burkholderiales bacterium
ACCGCGGCGATGGAGTGAGCGAACTCGCCTGCCTTGCGGCAGAACTTCTTGTAAGACCAGCGCGCCTTGGCCGACAGCCGCGGCAGGAGCACGCCCTTCAGCACCTCCGCGCCGCCGAGCGCGGTCTCCATTAGGCCGCGCTGGAATTCCGCCAGCGGCACTTGCCGCTCGCCTTCGGGGCCTTCGATCACCGCCACGGCGTCGAGCGCCCGAAGGGCCGCCGGCCAGTCGGCCGCCGGATCGGCGTGCGCCAGGCTCCCGCCCACGGTGCCGCGGTTGCGCACCGAGCGGTAGGCGATGCCGGCGGCCACCTGGCGCAGGTAACCGCGCGTCGGATCCTCCACGCGGCCATCCTCGACCATGGCGTGCGTGACGCCGGCACCGAGAAAGTACTTATCGTCGAGAGAACGGCAATCCCGCAGCGCCGCGATGCCGCCGATGTCGATCACCTGCTCGGCGAGCGCCATGCGCAGGTTCATCATCGGCATGAGCGACTGGCCGCCCGCCATCAGCTTGGCGCGGCCATCGAAGCGCACGCCGAGCTCGATCGCCAGCGCAATGCTGGCGGCGCGGTGATAGGTGAGCGGCGCCGCCTTCACGCCGCCACCGCTTCGGCTTTCTTGAGCAGGGCTTTTTCGATGGCCGCGCGCACGCGGCGCGGGGTCATCGGCGTCTCGTTCACTTCGGCGCCGATCTTCAGGAGCGCGTCGCGGATCGCGTTGGCGATCGCCGCCGGAGGCGAGATGGCACCGCCCTCGCCCATGCCTTTCATGCCGTATTCCGTATGCGGCGTGGGCGTGCTCATGTGGCCGATCCTGATCGCCGGGATCTCCGGCGCCCCGGGCAGGAGATAGTCGCCCAAGGTGGTGGCGAGCGGCTGGCCGGCCTCGTTGAACGGGATCTCCTCGTACAGCGCGGTGCCGATGCCCTGGGCGATGCCGCCGGCGATCTGCCCGTCCACGATGAGCGGGTTCACGACCGTGCCGCAATCCTCCACCACCGCGTAATCGAGGATCTCGACCTTGCCGGTGTCCGGGTCGACCGCCACCACCGCCGCCTGCGTGGCGTAGGTGAACACGCCCGTGTCGATGGCCGGCGCATAGGTCGCGGTCACCTCGAGCAGCGGCTCCACGCCCGGCGGCAGCGCTTCCTGCCGCAGGTGGGCGATGCGGCCGATGTCGGCGAAAGTGATGGAGCCTTTCGGGCTGCGCATTTCTCCATCCACGATGGAAATTTCATTCGAATCGCACTTCAGCGCGTGCGCCGCGATCGCCGCCATCTTGGCCTTGAGGGCGCGGCACGCCCTGGCGACGGCGCCGCCGGCCATCACCATGCTGCGCGAGGCGAAGGTGCCCATGCCGAAGGGCGATACCTGCGTATCGCCGTGGCGGATCGATACCTGCATCGGATCCACGCCCAGCTCCTCGTGCGCGATCTGCGCGAGCGAGGTCTCCATGCCCTGGCCGTGAGACACGATGCCGACCATCAGCATGAGCGAGCCGTCGCTCATCATGCGCGCGCCGGCCGACTCGTAGCCCGGAATGACCGGCACGCCGCGCGACACCCACTCGCCGCAGCCGTGCGCCGTCTGCTCGGTAAAGGCGGCGAAGCCCACGCCGACCAGGCGGCCGTCGGGCTCGCCCTGCTGCTGGCGCCTGCGCACCGCCTTCAGGTCGATCAGCGCGGCGCAGCGGCGCACCGACTCGGCGTAGTCGCCCGTGTCGTAGTGCAGGTTGGTGATGCTGCGGTAAGGCATGGCGGAGGCCGGCACCATGTTCTCCATGCGCACGACGTGCGCCTCGCGGCCGACCGCGTGCGCCACCTCGTCGATGGTGCGCTCGATGGTGAAGCAGGCCGCCGGCCGCGCCACGCCGCGGTAGGCGCCGATGGGCGACTTGTTGGTCGCCACGGTATGGCTGCACACGCGGTAGGCGGGAATGGCGTAGGGCCCCGGAATGTTGCGCGAGGCCATGCCGGTCTCCATGAACGGGCCGTTCGGCCAGTGCGAGTAGGCGCCGGCGTCGACGTAGATCTCCACGTCCAGGCCCAGGATCCTGCCTTTCGCATCCGCGTACGCCGTCACCTTGTGGTGATGCTCGCGGGCGTGGATGGCCGAGAGCAGGTGCTCGCGCTTGTCGTCCAGCCAGCGCACCGGGCGCCTGAGCTTCAGCGCGAGCGCGGCCACCATCACTTCCTCCGGATAGAGCACGCGCTTGGAGCCGAAGCCGCCGCCCATGTCGGGCGAGATGAGGCGCAGCGTGCGCTCCTCGATCCCGAGCACCTGTGCGAGGCCCACGCGCGTCTGGTGCGGCGACTGGCTGCCGGTGTAGAGCGCGAGCTCCTCCAGCCGCTCGTTCCAGGCGGCGAGCATGGCGCGGCCCTCCAGCGGCACCGCGCTCTGGCGGTTCATGCGGTACTCGCGCGTGACGGTGACGGCGGCGTTGCGCCGTGCCGCCTCGAGGTCGCCGTACTCGTTCTGGCGTTTCACGAACACGTTGTCGCCCCAGGCCTCGCGGATGAGCGGCGCGCCCGGCTTGACCGCGTCCAGCATGTCCACCACCGCCGGCAGCTCCTCGATGTCTACCGATACGGCTTCCGCCGCGTCCTCGGCCTCGGCGCGCGTGGCGCCGATGGCGAGCGCGATGGGCTCGCCGGCGAAGCGCACCCGGTCGGTGGCGAGCGCGGGATGCTCGGAGTGCTTGAAGCCCTCCATCTTCGTGACCGCGACGATGGGCTTCAGCGACGGGAAGTCGCGCGCGGTGAATACCTTCCCGGCGTACTGCGGCGGAATGTCGATGCGCCGCAGGATGCCGTGCGCCACCGGGCTGCGCACGAAGGCCACTTCGAGCGTGCCGGGAAGGCGGATGTCGGCCACGAACTGCCCGAGGCCGTGCAGATGGCGCCGGTCCTCCTTGCGGCGCAGCGCGGCGCCGACCCCCTTGCCGGTTTTTTCCATCTCAATCCTGCTTCAGGCCCATTTCCTTCACCAGCTTGCCGTACTTGTCGATGTCGGCGTCGCGCATCTGCTTGAACTCCCCCGGCGTCGTATAGAACGGCTCGGCGCCGAAGTTCGCCATCTGCTCGCGCACTTCCTTGGACTCCATCATCGCCTTCAGCCCGGCGCTGAGCTTCTGCACCACGGCGCTGGGCGTCTTCGCCGGCGCCTCGATCCCCATCCAGAAGTTCATGGTGGCGCTCGGGAAGCCGGACTCGGCGGCGGTCGGCACGTCGGGCAGGATGCTCGAGCGCTTCTCGGACATCACCAGCAGCGGGCGCACCTTGCCCCCGCGCACGAAGCCGATGGTCGAGGGCAGCGAGTCGAACGCCATCGACACGCGGCCGGAGATGACGTCCGGAAACGCCGCCGCGGAGGTCTTGTAGGGCACGTGCTCCATGTCGATCCCCGCCGCGCCCATCAGGATGGTGGCGGTCAGGTGGCCGGTGCTTCCCGGGCCGGCCGAGCCGTAGGAGAGCTTGCCCTTGCCCGGGCCCTTGCCGTAGGCGATCAGCTCCTGGATGGTCTTTGCCGGCAGGTCGTTGTTCACCACCAGGATGTTCGGCGTGGTGATGATGGTGCTTACCGGAAGCAGGTCGTTGCGCGTGTCGTAGGGCATGTTCTTGATGATCTGCGGCGCCACCGCGATCATCGGCGGGCTGGTGAGCAGCACGGTGTAGCCGTCGGGCGCCGCTTGCGCCGCCATGTTGGCGCCGAGCGTGCCGCCGGCGCCGCCGCGGTTCTCGACGAACACCGAGGCGTTCATCGCCTTCGACAGCCCCGCGGCCACCACGCGGCCGACCGAGTCGGACACGCCGCCCGGCCCGTAAGGCACGATGAGCCGGATCGGCTTGGACGGATAGTCCTGCGCCGCCGCGGCGCCGACCCACAGCAGGGACAGCATGACTGCAATCGTCTTTCTCATGAAACTCCTCCTCCTTTAGAGAGAACCATAGGCTCCGCCGCCCGCGGTCTCCATGATGACGCGATCCCCGGCCCGCAGGATACGGGGTTCCGTGGGATCGACCTGCTCGCCGTTCACGAGCAGGCGCCCCGGCTGGCCGGGGCCGCCCCCGGCGAGGCCGGCGGGCACCGACTTCAACTGGGTCATTAGAAACGATGCCGTGGCTTCGCCGGCGTCCGGCAGCAGCTCGAATTCGAAACGCAGCCCGTCGCCGCCCGGATGCCGCCCCGCCCCGCCGCTGCCGCGGCGGATTTCGCGCCGCACCACGCGGATCGGCGCGAGGCCCTCCATCACCTCCACCGGCGTATTGCCCAGGTTGGCTGGAAAGGACAGCGCCGAGAAGCCGGGCCGCCGCGCGTTCGCGCCCTGGCCGGCGTTGAGGAAGTTGACCACGGCGTAGCGCTTGCCGCGGTACTCACCCGACATGGTCATGGAGGAGTTGGGCGAGCCGCCGGCCCACACCTTCTCCGGCAGCACGCCGGCGAGCGCCTTGAACACCGCTGCCGGCAAGAGATGGCCGATGGCGCTGCGTCCGCCGGAGGCCGCCGGATAGGTCGGATTGAAGATCGAGCCCAGCGGCGCCGTGGTCGTGATCGGCGCGAAGCTGCCTTCGTTGTTGGGAATGTCGGGGCAAAGCAGCGCCTTCAGCCCGTACACCGTGTAGGCGAAGGTATAGATGGGCACCATGTTCATGGCGCGCGCCACCTGCGCGCTCGAGCCGGCGAAGTCGATGTCGATGCGCTCGCCCTTCACCTCCAGCCGGCACTGGATCACGATCGGCGCCTCGAAGCCGTCGTGCTGGATGGTGGACGCGTAGACGCCGTCCGGGAGCGCGCGGATGGCCTCGCGCATGGCTTTTTCCGAGCGCGCGCGCACCGCCGCGCCCAGCTCGTCCAGGCTCACCTTGTCGAGCAGCGGCTGCAGGCGCTCGCCCATCATGCGGCAGGCCGACACCTGCGCCCAGATGTCGCCCATGCCCTGGTCCGGCACGCGGATGTTCTGCATCAGGATCTCGATGAGCACCTCGTTGGGCTTGCCCGCCTCCAGCAGCTTCGCCAGCGGGATCTGCAGGCCCTCCTCGTAGATCTCGCGGCTGGAATTGCTGCGCAGCCGCCCGCCGATGTCGGGCAGGTGCGAGACCACCGCGGCGAAGGCCACCAGCCGGCCTTCGCGAAACAGCGGCGTCACGGTGGTGACGTCGTGGATGTGCCCCGAGCCTTTCCACGGATCGTTGGTGATGAACACGTCGCCTTCGCGCAGCGTGGGCGCCGGATACCGGGCAAGGAAGTGGCGCACGGTGG
Source organism: Burkholderiales bacterium (assembly GCA_036259215.1). GTDB lineage: Bacteria > Pseudomonadota > Gammaproteobacteria > Burkholderiales > SG8-39 > SCGC-AG-212-J23. Next base: position 5,261 of record DATACE010000035.1, read on the forward strand.
CCGGCAGGCAGCCGATGAACCCGGGCAGGCTCATGGTGGACTGCGCAAGCGAGCGCCCCTGCGCGTCGGTGAGCACGATGGCGAAGTCGTTGCCGTCGCGCACGAGGGTGGAGAAGCAGGTGCGCACGAAAGCCGCGGCCGCCTCGTCCACCACGCTGATGAGGCGCTTCCACAGGATTTCCAGCTCGATCGCGTTGAATGGCTTCAATCGAACTCCTCGATGGCGATGGAGGCCGTGAGGTCGGGCAGGATGGTGACCTTGGACTTCACCGCCGCCACCAGGGTGCATTCGCGCTCCTCCAGCACGAGCGGCCCTTCGAGCACCGTCCCGGCGGGGACCGAATAGCGGTCATGCACCGCCACCTCTGCATAGGTTTTCCTGAGGGGCAGGTAGATCTCGCGCCGGCTCGAGCGCACATTGGCCTTCTTCACGCCCCATGCGAAGCGATGGCCGCGGCCCTGCGCGCGCCCGGTAAGGCGCCAGGTGATGACCTGGGGCCTGGCGCCGGGGACGGTGCGGCCGTAGAGCTTGCGGTAGCTCTCCTCGAACAGGCGCACCAGCTCTTCCGCCTCGATGCGCCCGTACGGGAACGCGACCCGCACTTCGGCGCCCTGGCCGAAGTAGCGCATGTCGGCGCCCAGCGTCCAGTCCACCTCGCCCGCGCCGGCGCTCGCGAGCTCGGTCTGCGCGTCGCGCCTGAGCTCCTCGGTTTTCCTCGAGATCACCTTCCAGTCGATGTCCGCGACCAGCCGGGGATCCGACCAGGCGCGATCCACGCGCGCGGGCGCGGCGAGCATGCCCAGGCACGAGCCGGCGCCGGCGGCGATGGGCACCATGACGCGGGGGATGCGCAGCTTCCTCGCCACTTCCACGGCGTGCACCGGCCCCGCGCCGCCGGTCGCGACCATGGTGAACTCGCGCGGGTCGTGACCGTTCTCCGCGATGTGGATGCGCGCGGCGCTCGCCATGTTCTCGTTCACCATGTCGTAGATGCCCCAGGCCGCTTCCTCCGTGCTGACGTTCAGCTTCTTCGCCAGCCCGGAAAGGCTGTTGCGCGAAAGCTCGGTGCGCAGCTTCATCTCGCCGCCGAGGAAGTTCTCGGCGCTGAGGTAGCCCAGCAGGAGGTCGGCGTCGGTGACCGTCGGCTCGGTGCCGCCGCGGCCGTAGCACGCCGGCCCGGGCACCGAGCCGGAGGATTGCGGCCCGACGTTGAGCAGCCCCAGCGCGTTGCAGAACGCGATCGAGCCGCCGCCCGCGCCGATCTCGATGAGATCGATGCTCGGGATGAGGATCGGCAGCCCCGAGCCGCGCTTGAAGCGCTCCACGCGCGCGCACTCGAAGGCATGCGCGACCGGCGGCTCGCCGCCCACCGCGGCGCAGGCCTTGGCGGTGGTGCCGCCCATGTCGAAGGCGAGCACGTGCTGCACCTCGTGCTGGTAGGCCGTGTTGAGCGCCGAGAGCACGCCCGCGGCGGGCCCCGACTCGAGCAGCAGGATCGGCGTGTGCGCGGCGGACTTCGCCGAGGTGAAGCCGCCGCTGGACACCATGATGCGCAGCGGCACGCCCGCCTGGATGCGGGCGATGCGCGCCTCCAGCTCGTGCAGGTAGGCCGCGACGATCGGCTTCACGTAGGCGTTGGCCGCGGTGGTCGAGGTGCGCTCGAACTCCTTGATCTCGCGCGCCACTTCCGAGGACAGCGACACCGCCACCCCGGGCAGCGCGTCCGACAGCCGCTCGCGCAGCGCGCGCTCGTGCACGTCGTTCACGTACGCGTGCAGCAGCGATACCGCGACGGATTCGACCCGCAGCGCCTTTAACTCGTTCGAGACTCGAGTGAGCTCCGCTTCACTTAATTTTTCAAGGACTTCGCCGCGCGCATCGAGGCGCTCCTCCACGGTGACGCGATCCCCGGAAGCGATGAGCGGCCGGGGCAGCACGATGTCGAGGTCGTAGATGTCGTAGCGCCACTCGCGGCCGATGTCGAGCATGTCGCGGTGGCCGCTCGTCGTGACGAGCGCGGTGCGCGAGCCCTTGCGCTCGATGAGGGTGTTGGTGATGAGCGTGGTGCCGTGCACCACCTCGGCCACGGCGGGCGCCGTTGCGCCCACCTGCCGCAGGAGATCCCGGATGACCGTGGACACCGCCTCGCCGGGATCCTCCGGCGTGGTGGGGGTCTTGCCGACCCAGATGCGGCCGGCGGGGGAAAGCACCGCGACGCCGTCGGTAAAGGTGCCGCCGATGTCGACGGCGATGCGCAGGGTATTGCTCAGACCTTCTTCTCCGGTGGCGGCGCGGTGGCGTAGGTGCCGCGGCCGCTCGCGATGAGCTCGCCCGCGGCGTCGCGGACCTCGGCCTCGCACACCGAGAACTGCCGGCCGAGCTTCACCACCCGGCCCTTCACGGTGAGGTCGCCCGGCTTGGCGAGGCGATGGTAGTCCACGCGCATGTCGATGGTGGGCACCATGCGACCGAGCTGCGGCACCAGCGCGAAATCCGCGGCGAAGTCCACCAGCGCGGCGAGGATGCCGCCGTGGGTCTGCATGAGGCTGGGGTTCGCCACCCAGTCCTCGCGCCAGGTCGCCCGGACCTCGATTTCCTTTTCCTCGCACACGAGCACCTTCACGCCCAGCCAGCGCAGGTACGGGCCGCGGTCGACGAGCGCCTGGGCCTCGGCCGGCGTCACGCGATTTGCCTCAGCTTTCTCGCCTCGCGCTCGAGCAGGCGCCGGTCGATCTTGCCGACGGTGTTGGTGGGCAGCGCGTCGACGAAATGCACCTGGCGCGGATGCTGGTACGGCGGTGCATTCTTCAGCGCGTGCTGCTTCACCGCCTCCTCGGTCAGCGCCGAGCCCTTCCTTTTCACCACGAACGCCACCGGCAGGGTGTGCTTGATCTCGTCGGGCACCGGCACCACGCAGGCCTGCTCGATGTCGTCGTGGCGCTCGAGCATGATTTCGACGTCCTGCGGGTAAATGTTGTGGCCGCTCGAGACGAACATGTCGTCGGAGCGGCCGACGAAGTAGTACCAGCCCTCGGCGTCGCGCCGCAGGATGTAGCCGCTGTTGTACCAGCCGTCCTTCATGCGGCGCGCCGTCTCCTCGGGATTCTTGACGTAGCCGCTCAGCAGCCCCGGGTTCTTCACCTCCAGCACGCCGAAGTCCGGGCTGTCGCCGCCGACCAGGCGCAGCTCGTTGCCCGGCAGCGGCCAGCCGAGCGAATGGCGCGGCTTGGGCTTGCCCTCGGGATGCTTGCCGAACAGCGCCGCGCTCGCCTCGGTGATGCCGAAGATGAGCACGATGCGCGCCTTGGGAAAGCGCTTGGTCACCTCGTCGACCAGCACATCGGACGCCGGTGCGCCGCCGAGGGTGGCGAGGCGCACGTAGGAGTAGTCGTTGGCCTCGACGATGTCGCGCTGCTGCAGCATGAGCGCGAACATGGTGGGCACCCCCGAAACCACGGTGGCGCGATAGCGCGTGGCCGTCTCTAGGTACTTGCGCGCCTCGAACTTGCGCATGAGGATCATGGTCGAGCCGCCGACGAACACGCATTTCACCGAGTTCATGCCGTGCTTGTGGTACACCGCCGCGGCCACCACCATGCGATCGGCGGGGCCGAAGTCGCGGTCTTTCGACATGGTTTCCGCCACCCAGGAATGCGCGCGGTGCGAGAGCAGCACGCCCTTGGGCCGGCCGGTGGAGCCGGAGGTGTAGGCGTGGAAGGCGATGTCGTCGTGCCCGGGGACGTAGGGCGTGAAGGGCCCGGCATCCAGGAAATCCCTGTAGCTGCTTTCGAATTCCACGAAAGGCAAATCCGCGGGGAAAAGATGGCGCAGCGAAGCCTCGCCGACGATCAGCTTCACCTCGGAATTGCGCGCCACCCAGTCGATGGTTTCCCTGGGCTGCAGGATGTTGATGAGCACCGGCACCACGCCGGCGCGCATGGTGCCGTAGAACACCTCGAGGAACTCGGCGCGGTTGCCCGAGACGATGCCGATGCGCTCGCCGGGCTTCAGGCCGCGGCGCAGCATGCCGCGCGCCACCGCGTCGCAGTTGTCGTTGTACTGCCGCCACGAGAGCTCGCGCGGCGCGTCGCCGATGGCGAGGTCGATGATCGCCGGCCGGTCCTCGTGCCGGTACTCGATGCCGATGGTGCCGAGGTTCTTATACATTCACGATGATCTTGCCGAACACGCGGCGCTCCTCGAGCATGCGCACGCCTTCGGCGGCCTGCTCCAGCGGCAGCTCCTTGTCCACCACCGGTGAAACGGTCTTTTCGGCAACGAAGCGCAGGCAGGCCTTGATGTCCTCGGGCAGGTAGGCGCGCGAGCCGATGATCTCGATCTCGCGGAACCAGACGAAGCGCACGTCGATCGTGCACAGGTGCCCCACGGTCGAGCCGCAGGTGAGGATGCGGCCGTTCACCGCCATGCAGCGCTGGGTCGGGATCCAGGTGTCGCCGCCGGTGAAGTTGACCGCCACGTCGACGCCCTTCTTTCCGGTCGCCGCCCATACCGCCTTGGAGAAATCGCCATCGGAGACGATGGCGTGGTGCGCGCCGAGCGCCTTCAGCTTGGCCGCCTTGGCCTCGCTGCTGGTGATGGCGTACACCTCGGCGCCCGCCATCTTGGCGAACTGCACGCACGACACGCCCACCCCGCCGCTCGCGCCCAGGATGAGCACCTTCTCGCCCTGCTTCAGCCCGCCTCGCGTGAACAGCATGCGGTGCGAGGTGCCATAGGCGATCGGCAGCGCCGCCGCCTCCGGAAAGCTCACGCCCTCGGGTATCTCGATGAGCTGGCGCTGGTCCACCGAGATGTACTCGCACAGGCCGCCGTTGCCGTGCTCGCCCAGCACGCCGCCGCCGGGGAAGCGCGGGAAGAGCACCACGCGCTTGCCGATCCAGTCCCCGGATACCCCCGCGCCCACCTCGCGCACGATGCCCGCGATGTCCCCGCCGGGGATGCGCGGCATCTTCGTGGGCAGGTCCGGCATGCCGTGCAGCACGAACACATCCATGTAATTCAGCCCGCACGCCTTGATCTCGACCAGCGCGTGGTTCGGCTCGGCTTTGGGCACCGGCCACTGCTCGAGCTTCATCTGCTCGGTGCCGCCGTGCTGCTGGATCGCGACCACCCTCATCATCGGCTTCATGGTGCCCTAGTTTTGCCCGACTTCCCGCATTGTCCAATATGGGTTTCGCTCGCCCGCTGGCGTGGAATGCCTCTTGTGCCAACCCGTTAACAGCCCTCGACGAGCGCTTGGGCTAGGCTGGGCAGCGTTTCTCTAAAGGGGGGACCCATATGAGGCCCATTGGCACCCACGCCGTCCTGGCGCTCGCCTTCTTCGCCGCGCAGGCCCTGGCCGCGGCATCCTACGCCGACACGCCGGATGCCATCACGCCCGACGGCGGGCGCTACTACGGCCCGCTGGTCGGCGGCAAGCTGCACGGCCGCGGCCGCATCGAATGGGGCAACGGCGCGCGCTACGAAGGCGACTTTGCGGACGGCCTCATGACCGGACGCGGCCGCATGCAGTTCGCCGACGGCGCAGTTTACGAAGGCGACATCCGCGGCGGCCTGTCGTGGGGAAAGGGCGAAGTCCGCTACCCGGACGGGCGCAAGTACACCGGCGATTTCGTCCGCGACGCGTTCCAGGGCAAGGGGCGCTTGGAGCATCCCGACGGCGACGTATTCGAAGGGCAGTTCCAGGAGAACGAGCTCACCGGGCAGGGCCGCTATACGCGCAAGGACAAGGCCACGTACGAGGGCAGCTTCCGCAGATGGAAATTCCACGGACCCGGCCGCTATACCGACTCGGCCGGCACCGTCTACGAAGGCGACTTCGTCGACGGCGCGCTGCAGGGCGCAGGCAAGGTGACCTCCGCGGCCTCCACCTATGAAGGCGAGCTGAAGCACTGGCAGTTCAACGGCCGCGGCGTCCTGCGGCACGCGAACGGCGATGTCTACGAAGGCGGCTTCGAGTACGGCATGTACGAAGGCCAGGGCACCCTGACCTACGCCAAGCCGCGCAAGGATGGGCGGACGCAGGAAACCGGCGTCTGGCGCTACGGCCAGCTGCACGACGAGGCGCAGCGCCGCAAGATGCTGGCCGATGCAGAGGCCGCGCTGTACGCGCAGGGCAAGCTGCTCGACGCGGCATTGGCTTCCCTGAAACGCGGCGAGCCCGGCAAGATCGACATGTACCTCCTCGGCGTCGCCGGCGACGGCTCACAGGAAGTGTTCCGGCGCGAAGTGGACTTCGTGCAGAAAAGCTTCGCCGAGCGCTTCGGCACCGCGGGCCGCTCAGTGGCGCTCATCAACAGCCGCAATACGCTTACCAGCGCGCCGGTGGCGAGCGTGACCAGCATCCGCGCCGCTTTGAAGGCCATCGGCGAGCGCATGAACCGCGACCAGGACATCCTGTTCCTCTTCATGACCAGCCATGGCTCCAAAGAGCATGAGCTCACGCTGAACCACGCGGCCATGCCGCTTCGCGGCCTGCCGGCCGCGCAACTGGGCGAGCTGCTCAGGGAAAGCCGCATCAAATGGAAAGTCGTGGTCGTGTCGGCGTGCTATAGCGGCGGCTTCGTCGATGCGCTGCAGGACGACGGCACACTCGTCATCACCGCCGCGCGCCGC
>DATACE010000036.1:0-5409 GCA_036259215.1 Burkholderiales bacterium
AACCCGATTCGACCCCTTCACCGACCTGGTCGACGACTTCTTCAAGGGCTTCCTGGTCCGCCCGGTGGCCTACGACGGCGGCCGCGCCGAAGCGCTGCCGCGCATGAAGGTGGATGTCGCCGAGAAGAACGGCGCCTACACCGTCACGGCGGAGCTGCCCGGCGTGAAGAAAGACGATATCCAGGTCACCATCGACGGCTCGCAGGTCACGCTCGCGGCGGAAGTGAAACGCGAGAAGGAAGCTTCACAGGACGAGCGCGTGCTGCACGCCGAGCGCTTGTACGGCAAGGTTTCGCGCAGCTTCACCCTGCCGCAGGAGCTGGACGAGGCCAACGCCGAAGCGCGGTTCAAGGATGGCGTGCTCGAGCTGACGCTGCCGAAGAAGGCCGCCGCGCAGCGCAAGCAGATCTCGATCCAGTAGGTTTCTTTGTAGAATGGGGGGCGCGCATGAACGCCCCCCTCGTTTCCCCTTCGGGCCATAGTCCGCTGGCCGCCGAGAAGGCCCGCATCCTCGGCGAGGCGCTGCCTTACATCCAGCGCTTTCACGGCAAGACCATCGTGGTGAAGTTCGGCGGCAACGCCATGGCCGACGAAGCCCTCAAGTCGGGTTTCGCGCGCGACGTGGTGCTGCTCAAGCTGGTCGGCATGAACCCCGTGGTGGTGCACGGCGGCGGTCCGCAGATCGAGGACATGCTCGCCCGCCTGGGAAAGAAGGGCGAATTCGTCCAGGGCATGCGCGTCACCGACCGCGAGACCATGGACGTGGTCGAGATGGTGCTGGGCGGCCAGGTCAACAAGGAAGTGGTCGAGCTCATCAACCAGGCCGGGGGCAAGGCGGTCGGACTTACCGGCCAGGACGGCGCCTTCATCCGCGCCCGCAAAATGCTGCTGCCCTCGAAAGAGCACGGCAAGGTGGACCTCGGGCAGGTGGGCGAGATCGAGTCCATCGATCCGGCGGTGATCGGCGCGCTCGAGCAGGGCGGGTTCATCCCGGTGGTGGCGCCGATCGCCACCGGCGCGGACGGCACGACCTACAACATCAACGCCGACCTGGTGGCGGGCAAGCTGGCCGAGGTTTTGCGCGCCGAGAAGCTGGTGGTGCTGACCAACACCCCCGGCGTACTCGACAAGGAAGGCAAGCTCCTTACCGGGCTTACCCCGCGCAAGATCGACGACCTCGTGGCCAAAGGCGTGATCTCGGGCGGCATGCTCCCCAAGATCGGCTCGGCGCTCGACGCGGCGCGCAACGGCGTGCGCAGCGTGCACATCATCGACGGCCGCGTGCCGAACGCGCTGCTGCTCGAAGTGCTCACCGACCAAGGCGTCGGCACCCTCATCAAGAACAAGTAATCATGCGCATCGCCCGCCTGGCTCCCTCCAGGCGCGTATGGATATTCGACCTGGACAACACCCTGCACGATGCCACGGCGGCCATTTTTCCGTCGATGCACCTGCAGATCAACGAGTTCCTGAAGCGCCAGTTCGAGCTGGACGACGAGGCCGCCAACCGCATGCGGCGCGATTTCTGGCTGCGCTACGGCACCACGCTGAACGGCCTGATGCGCCACCACGGCATGGACCCGAAGCGCTTCCTCGCCGAAACCCACATTTTCCCGGAGCTTGCCGAGCTGGTGGTGCACGAGAACACGCTGAAGCATGCGCTCGAGCGCCTGGGGGGGATGAAGCTGGTGTTCTCCAACGCCCCGCGCCAGTACGTGCGGGCGGTGCTGGCGGCCATCGGCCTTGCGCGCTACTTCGATGGCGTCTATTCGATCGAGGACGCGCGCTACCGCGGCAAGCCCGCCCTGCACGGGTTTCATGTATTGCTGCGCAAGCACAATCTCGACCCCCACCGCTGCGCCTTCGTCGACGACATCCTGGAAAACCTGCGCACCGCGCACCGCCTGGGCATGTCGACGGTGTGGGTGAGCCGCGCCAAGCGCCGCGTACCCTTCGTCGATTTGCGCATTTCATCGGTTGTCGACCTGCCGCGCCTAGTTTTCCGCTACGGCTGAAGTTAAGATTCACTTCAGCATGCCGCGCGCAAAGGGCGAACGCAGGCTGGAGATCCTCAAGGCACTCGCGCACATGCTCGAGGCGCCGAAATGGGAGCGCATCACCACCGCGGCGCTGGCCGAGCGGCTGGACGTTTCCGAGGCGGCCCTGTACCGGCACTTCGCCTCCAAGGCGCAGATGTACGAAGGCCTGATCGAGTTCATCGAAAGCTCGGTGTTCACCCTCGCCAACCGCATCAGCGAGGACGAAGCCGACGGCGGCCGGCAGGCGGAAAAGCTGGTCGAGATGCTGCTCGCGTTCGCCGAGAAGAACCCCGGCATGGTGCGCGTCATGACCGGCGACGCGCTGGTCGGCGAGCACGAGCGCCTGCAGGCGCGCATGAACCAGTTTTTCGACCGCTTCGAGGCTACCCTGAAGCAGTCGCTGCGCGTGGCCGCGGACGGCGATGCCGCCGGCCGCGCCGCCATGCTGCTGCGCTACGCCATCGGCTGCCTGCACCAGTACGCCAAGAGCGGCTTCGCGCGCAAGCCGGTCGAGAGCTTCACCGCCCAGCGGCGCTATCTGACGGTATAGCCAGGAAAAACGTGGTCTGTCCCTGATTAGTGGTTGATGCACACCGGGCAAGCCGGATCCCGGCTGACCCTGACCACGCGCCAATCGGCGTTTTTTGCGTCGAGGAGCAGCAGCCGGCCGCTGAGGGAGGCACCGATCCCGGCAAGGAGCTTCAAGGCCTCCATGGCCTGCGTGGCGCCGACGATGCCGGTCAGCGGCGCGAACACCCCCATGACGGAGCACTGCACCTCCTCGACCTCGCCGCCTTCCGGAAAGAGGCACGCGTAGCACGGTGCGCCGGCATCGCGCAGGTCGAACACCATGACCTGGCCGTCGAAGCGAATCGCCGCCCCTGACACGAGCGGCTTGCGCTGGTTGACGCAGGCGCGGTTCAGGAGGTGACGGGTGGCGAAGTTGTCGGTGCAGTCGAGCACGATATCGGCTTGCGCCACGAGCTCCTCCGCCTCGGCGGGCCCCAGGCGCTTCCTCAGCCCCTTTACGGTCACTTCGGGATTGAGCGCATTCAGGGCGGCGCGCGCCGCGTCGACTTTCGGCGTGCCGACGACTTCGGCGCGATACAGGATCTGGCGCTGCAGGTTGGTGAGGTCGACCTCGTCGGAATCGGCCAGGGTCAGGCGGCCGACGCCGGCCGCGGCCAGGTACAGCGCCGCCGGGCAGCCCAGCCCGCCCGCGCCGACGACCAGTGCATGCGCGCGCTGCAGCCGCTCCTGGCCCTCGATCCCGAACTCGGGAAGAAGGAGATGGCGGCTGTAGCGGAGAAGCTGCTGATCGTTCAGTTCGTGGGCGTTGCGGCGGGCTTGGCGGCCGCCACGGTCGGCGACACCGTCTTTACCGGCTCGCCCTTGAGGTGGGCGATCGCCTGCTGCAGCTGGAAGTCCTCCTTCGAGCCCAGCTCGACCGGCTTGGTGTCGCCCGGCTGCGCGGCCGGCTTGGGCCGCTGCACCACCGGCTCCTTGGCTTCGTCCGGCTTGGTGCCGTTGAGGAGGTGGCGCGTGAGGTCGGCTTCGCGTACCCGGGTCAGGGTGTCGGTCGGGTCCTCGACCACGATGTCAGGCTTGATTCCCAGCGCCTGGATGGAGCGGCCGCCCGGGGTGAAATAGCGCGCGGTGGTGAGCTTGATCGCGGTGTTGTTGCCCAGCGGCATGATGGTCTGCACCGAGCCCTTGCCGAACGTCTGGGTGCCGATGACCGTGGCGCGCTTGTGGTCCTGCAGCGCGCCGGCGACGATCTCGGACGCCGAGGCCGAGCCGCCGTTCACCAGCACCACCATCGGAATCGTTTTCACCGCCTGCGGCAGCTGCTTCAGCACGTCCTCGCCGCGGCTGCTGCGCGAGTAGTCGTCCGGGGTGGCGAAGAATTTCTTCTTCGCATCCTCCGCGCGGCCGTCGGTCGACACGATGAGCGACTTGGCCGGCAGGAAGGCCGACGAGATGGCGACGGCGCCGTGCAGCAGGCCGCCGGGGTCGTTGCGCAGATCGAGCACCAGGCCCTTGAGGTTGGGGTTCTGCTTGAACATCTGGCCGAGGTGCTTGACCAGGTGCTCCGTGGTGGATTCCTGGAACTGCGACACGCGCACCCAGCCGTAGCCGGGCTCGATCACCTTGGATTTCACGCTCTGCACGCGGATGATGGCGCGCGTAAGGGTGACGATCACGGGGGCGCCTTCGCCCTTGCGCGAGATGGTGAGCGTGATGGTGGTGTTCGGCTTGCCGCGCATGCGCTTCACGGCGTCGTTCAGCGTCATGCCCTTCACCGGCGTCTCGTCGAGCTTGATGATGAGGTCGTTCGGCTTGATGCCGGCCTTGAACGCGGGCGTGTCCTCGATGGGCGAGATCACCTTGACGAAGCCGTCTTCCATGCCCACCTCGATGCCCAGGCCGCCGAACTGGCCCTGCGTGCCAACCTGCAGCTCGCGGAACGCCTCCTGGTCCAGGTAGGCCGAATGCGGGTCGAGCCCCGTCAGCATGCCGTTGATGGCCTCGGTGATGAGCTTCTTGTCCTCGACGGCCTCGACGTAGTTGGTCTTGATCGCACCGAAGACTTCGGTGAACGCGCGCAGCTCTTCGATGGGCAGCGAGGTGCGGGTGGCGCGGTCGGCGATCGCCTGGAAGTTGAGGCTGATAAGCACGCCGGCGACGACGCCGAGAGCGATGAGGCCGATGTTGCGAAGCTTTTGCATAAGTAGTATGAGAGCGCCGTTTATTTCAGCTTGACCCAACGCAGCGGGTCGAAAGCGCGGCCGAGATGCCGCAGCTCAAAGTATAGCCCCGTTTCCTCGTTGCCACCGCTTGCGCCGGTGGTCGCGATGGGCTCGCCGGCAGCGACGATGTCGCCCACCTGCTTCAGCAGCGCCTCCGCGTTGGCATAGATCGAAAGGTAGGCCTCGCCATGGTCGAGGATGAGCAGGTTGCCGAAGCCGCGCATCCAGTCGGCGTACACCACCTGCCCGGAGGCGACGGCCCGCACCGGCCGGCCTTCCGGCGCGCGGATGAATACGCCTTTCGCCTCGGTCCCCGCCGCTCCTCTTGGAGCGCCGAAGCGTGCGCCGAGTTCCCCCTGCACCGGCGCGGTAAGGCGCCCGCGCAGCCGGGAGAAGGGCGCGCCGGATTCGACCCGCGCGGCCACCACGCGGCCGAGCTCCTCCACCAGGCGCGCCAGCCTGGCCTCGTCGGCACGCAGCACCTTGATTTCGCTACGACTCTTGCGCAGCTCGCGCGCCAGGCCGGCGAGCACGCGGCGGCGCTCGCGCTGCTCTGCGAGGATTCGCTCACGGTCGGCGCGGCTCGACTGCTCCAGCGCGTGCAGGCGCTCGCGCTTGGC
>DATACE010000037.1:0-3673 GCA_036259215.1 Burkholderiales bacterium
CGGTTGAAGAACCCCGCATGCTGCGCGATCCACAGCGGCAGGTTGAAATAGTTGCGCGAAACCGCGCCGACGGTCAGTGCTCGCACAGCAGCGCGCCGAAGCCGCGGACCCGGTCCTGCACGCCGCCCGCGCGCAGGCAACGCCAGGTGATGGCCTGGTTGCTGGTGACCACCGGCCGGCCGAGCTCGCGCTCCAGCGTTTCGATCACCTCGGCCGAGCGCACCGCCGTGCAGCTCACGAGGTAGGCGTCGGCCCGCGTGTCCTGGTATTTTTTCGCGAGCTCCACCCAGGTGTGCGGCGGCAGGAGCGCCATTTCGGTGTTGGTGTTCAGGCCTAGGCCGGTCTCGGCCAGGACTTCGAATCCATGGCGCTGCAGGAACGCCACTTCGCGCTCGTTGACCTCGCGCAGGTACGGCGTGAGCAGCACCAGCTTCCTTGCGTTCAATACGCGCAGCGCCTCGACGAGCGCCTCGGAGGTCGGCAGCGCGGGAAGGCCTGCGGCTTGCCCGATGCGCCGCTTGATGTCGGCCTCCAGCGCCTTGCTGTAGGTGGAGACCGCGGTGCAATTGAAGGCGACCAGGCCGACCCCGGCGTGCGCGAGGAGGCGTGCGGCCTCCCCGACGTTCTCGGCCATCGCGAGGAGCTCCGCCTCGCCACTGCCGCGCAGCGGCAACCGGGTCACATAAAGCGCCACCCCCGGGGGCAGCATGGCGTTGACCTGCGGCTCGATGATGACGTTGCCCGAGGGCACCAGCATGCCGATGCGCAGCCGCTCCCCGTAATCGATCACCGCTACTTCACCGCCGCGAGCGCCTCCGCCATGAGGCTTTCGTCGCCCAGCGTGCCGCGCACGTCGGCGTAGACCTTCTGCACCGCGGCGCGGAACGGCTTCACGTCCTTCACGCGGTTGATCTTCATGCCTTTTGACTCGAGGGAAGCCAGCACTTCCTTGGCTGCCTTGGCGGACGCGGCGCGCTGCGCCTGGATGGCGGCGGCGCCGGAGTCCGTCACCACTTTCTTCAGGTCGGCGGGCAGCCGGTCGAAAGTGCGCTTGGACATCACCAGGCCGATCGCCGAGTAGGTGTGGTTGGTGAGCGACAGGTACTTGGTGACCTCGAAGTATTTGTTCTGGTCGATCACCGAAAGCGGGATCTCCAGGCCGTCGATGGTTCCCTGCTGGACCGCGGTGAAGGTCTCGCCCCAGGCCATCGGCACGGCGTTGCCGCCGAGCGAGGAGAACATGCCGATGTACACCGGGTTCTGCATCACGCGGTATTTCACCCCCTGCACGTCCTCGGGCTTTTCCACCGGGCGCACGTTGTTGATCATGCTGCGAAAGCCGCCCTCGAAAAAGCCCAGCAGCAGCACGCCTTTCTTCTCGAGCTTGGCGGCGAGCTTCTGGCCGACCGGGCCGTCCAGCACCTTCTGCGCCTGCGGCTCGCTCTCGAACAGGAACGGCAGGTCGTTCAGCTGGAACGCCGGCTCGATCTGAGCGATCACCGCATTGGTGATGGCGCCCGCGTCCACCGTGCCCAGGCGCATGCCTTCGATCATGGGCTTCTCGTCGCCGAGCTGGCGGTTGGGAAAAAGCTGTACCTCGATGCGGCCCCTGGACCCCGCCTCGACCGCCTTCTTGAACTCGCGCGCGCCGACCGCGTACGGATCGGTCTCGCCGGTCGAGCTGGTCCAGCCGAACTTGATGACGGATTTCTGCTGCGCAAGCGCAGGCGACTGTGCGAGCGCGGCGCCGAGCGCCAGGCCCGCGGCGAGTTTCCAGATTTGCATGAAGCGTTCCTCCTCTAGGAAGGCGCCAGTATAGTCCGCACCGGGGAGGACTCACATGGGCTTCATGGCCGTCGTCGCGGCCGCGCTGCGCTGGAGCCTGATCGCGGCCGTCGCGATCATGCTCGCCTGCATCGCGCTGCAGGTGGTGATGCGCTACGTGTTCAAGCAGGCGCTCTCGTGGAGCGAGGAGCTCGCCATCCTCATGTTTGCCTGGGCCGCGCTCGGCGGCCTGGCGCTGGGGGTGCGCGAGGGCTTCCACGTGCGCCTGACGCTGCTGCTCGACCCGCTGCCGGCGCGCCCGCGCGCCTGGGTCGAGCGCAGCCTCGACCTCCTCACCGCCCTGCTCGGGGCGTACTTCGCCTGGTCGGGCTGGCGCTACGTCGACTTCACCCGCGGCGGCACCTCCGCCGCCATTGCCTACCCGATCGAGCTGCTGCACGGCATCGCCCCGGTGGCGGGCGCCTTTGTCCTGCTTTTCGCCCTCGAGCGCCTGCTCGTTCCCCGGCGATGATCACCGGGCTCCTGACCGCCGGCTTCGCCATCCTGGTCCTGGTCGGCGTGCCGTTCGCCCTCGCCATCGCCGCGGTCACCGTCGGCGCGATGACCGTGGCCGACATGGAGCCGGCCTTCTTTGCCCAGCAGCTCATCGCCGGCGCGCAGTCGTTCAGCCTGCTCGCCATCCCGATGTTCATGCTGGCGGGCGAGCTGATGACCGCCGGGGGGATGTCGCAGCGGCTCATCGACGTGGCCAACTCCCTGGTGCGCCACCGTACCGGCGGCCTCGCCATGGTGGCCGTAGTCTCCGCGCTGGTGTTCGCGGCCATTTCCGGCTCGGCTCCCGCCACCACGGCCGCCATCGGCGCCATCCTCATCCCCGCCATGGCGAAGGAAGGCTACGACAAGGCCTTCGCCACCTCCATCGCCATCAGCGCCGGCGTCCTCGGACCGCTCATCCCGCCGTCGATCGCCTTCGTCATCTGGGGCATCATCGCCGAGCAGTCCATCGGGCGCCTGTTCCTCTCCGGCATCGTTCCCGGCGTCGCCATCGCCGCCGGCCTCATCGGCGTGTGCTACTTCCATGCCAGGCGCAACCGCGTGCCGCGCCTCCCGCCGGCGAGCTGGGCCGACATGCGCCAGGCCTTCGCCCGCGGCAAGTGGGCGCTCCTCTCCCCGCTGGTGGTGCTCGGCGGCATCTACGGCGGCGCCTTCACCCCGACCGAAGCCGGCGCGGTGGGCTGCGTCTACGCGCTCATCATCGGTCTGTTCGTCGAGCGCCGCTTGAGCCTGAAGGCGCTCCCCGAGATCTTCCTCAAGGCCGCGCGCACCAGCGCGCTGGTCACCTCGATCATCGCGGTGTCCGCCGGCTTCGGCGTGCTGATCGCGCAGGAGCGCATCGCGGTCGACTTCGCCGCCTGGCTCGCGGAGAACGTCGAGCAGAAGTGGCTCGCCCTTGCCGGCCTGAACCTGGTCTTCTTTCTCCTCGCCGCCGTGATGGACGAGATCGCCATCATGGTCGTGCTCGGCCCGCTGCTCATCGCCATCGGCCAGCGCTTCGGCGTCGACCCCATCCACTTCGGCGCCATCATCGTCACCAACGTCGCCATCGGCATGGCTGCCCCGCCCATCGGCTACTGCCTGTTCGTCGGCATGGCGATCTCGGGCCTGCCCCTCGGCAAGATCGCGCGCGCCATCTGGCCGCAGATCCTGGTGATGCTGGTGGTGCTGTTCCTCACGACCTACGTGCCGCAGTTCGCGCTGATGTTCCAGCCGGTGGCTCGCTAAGGCGCTGCCGGCCGAATACGCCGAGCATTACGGCGTTAGTATCGCACCGTGCGCCTGCCAGTTTTCTGCTTGTCCTGGTTACCGCTCTGCGCGCTCGCGGCCGGCG
>DATACE010000038.1:0-10929 GCA_036259215.1 Burkholderiales bacterium
CATGCCGTCCGACATCGAAATCGCGCAGGCCGCGAAGCTCCACCGCATCTCGGCGGTGGCACGCGAGAAGCTGGGCATCGCCGAGGAGCACCTTGAGCCCTACGGGCATTACAAGGCCAAGGTGTCGCTCAGGCACCTGGAGAGCCTGAAGGGCAAGAAGGACGGCAAGCTGGTGCTGGTCACGGCGATCAGCCCGACGCCGGCCGGCGAAGGCAAGACGACCACCACCGTGGGCCTGGGCGATGCGCTCAACCACATCGGCAAGAAGGCGGTGATCTGCCTGCGCGAACCGTCGCTGGGTCCGGTGTTCGGCATGAAGGGCGGCGCAGCCGGCGGCGGCTACGCCCAGGTGGTGCCGATGGAGGACATCAACCTGCACTTCACGGGCGACTTCGGCGCCATCCAGCTCGCGAACAACCTGCTCTCCGCGCTCATCGACAACCACATCAACCACGGCAACGAGCTGGGCATCGACGTGCGGCGCATCACCTGGAAGCGCGTGCTGGACATGAACGACCGCGCGCTGCGCGACATCACCGTCGCGCTCGGCGGGCCGGCCAACGGCTACCCGCGCCAGGACGGCTTCGACATCGTGGTGGCCTCCGAGGTGATGGCGATTTTCTGCCTTTCCACGTCTTTGGACGATTTGAAGCAGAGATTGGGCAATATCGTCGTCGGCTATACCCGCGATCAAAAGCCGGTAAAGGCCAAAGATCTGCAGGCGCACGGGGCGATGACGGTGCTGCTCAAGGACGCCCTCGCCCCCAACCTGGTCCAGACGCTCGAGAACAACCCGGCCTTCATCCATGGCGGCCCGTTCGCCAACATCGCGCACGGCTGCAATTCCGTGATCGCCACGCAAAGCGCCCTGAAGCTCGCCGACTACGTGGTTACCGAGGCGGGCTTCGGCGCCGACCTGGGCGCCGAGAAGTTCCTCGACATCAAGTGCCGCAAGAGCGGCCTGCGCCCCAGCGCCGCGGTGATCGTCGCCACCATGCGCGCGCTCAAGTACCACGGCGGCGTCGACGTGAAGGAGGTCAGCAAGGAGAACGTCGCCGCGCTGGAGAAGGGCCTGGTGAATCTCGAGCGCCACGTCGAGAACGTGACCAAGGTCTACGGCATTCCGTGCGTGGTATCGATCAACCGCTTCACCTTCGACACCGACGCGGAGATGAAGGTGCTGACCGACCGGATGAAAAAGCTCGGAGTGCCGGTGGTAATGGCGAATCACTGGGCCGAGGGCGGCAAAGGCGCCGCCGAGCTGGCGAAGATCGTGGTCGGGCTGTGCGATCAGCCCTCGAAGCCCACTTTCGTCTACGAAGATGCCGATCCGCTGTGGGAAAAGGTCTCGAAGATCGCCAGGAAGGTGTACCACGCCTCGGAGGTGACCGCCGACGCCAAGGTGCGCAACCAGATCAAGAAGCTCCAGGAAGACGGCTACGGCCACTACCCGGTATGTGTCGCGAAGACGCAATACTCGTTCTCCACCGACGCCGCGCTGCGCGCCGCGCCCAGCGGTCACGTCATCAATGTGCGCGAGGTGCGCCTGGCCGCCGGCGCCGAGTTCGTGGTCATGGTGTGCGGCGACATCATGACCATGCCCGGCCTGCCCAAGGTGCCCTCGGCGGCGAAGATCGACCTCGTCGACGGCAAGGTGGTCGGCTTGTTCTAGAGCCGGCGCGTGCGGCGCATGCGCAGGTTGAGCATCTCCACCGCGACCGAGAACGCCATGGCGAAGTAGATGTAGCCCTTCGGCACGTGGAATTCTAGGCCGTCGGCGACCAGCGCCATGCCGACCATAATGAGGAAGCTGAGCGCCAGCATCTTCACCGTCGGATGGCGCGACACGAAGCGGCCGATCGGCCCGGCAGCCACCATCATGAGCAGCACCGAGGCCACCACCGCGGCGATCATCACCGGAATCTCGCGCACCATGCCGACCGCGGTGATGATGGAGTCGAGCGAGAACACCAGGTCGATGATGATGATCTGCAGCAGGACGCCGGCGAAGGTGCCGGCCACCCGGCGCTCGCCCTCGTCGTGCTCGCCCTCCATCAGGCCGTGGATCTCGCCGGTGGCCTTCCACAGCAGGAACACGCCGCCGGCGATGAGTATCAGGTCGCGGCCCGAGATCTCCTCGCCCAGCACGCTGAACAGCGGCGCGGTGAGCCCGACCAGCCAGGCGAGCACCAGCAGCAGCGCGATGCGCATGAACATCGCCAGGCCCAGCCCGAGCCGGCGCATGAACTCGCGCCGGTTCTCGGGCAGGCGGTCGACCAGGATGGAGATGAAGATGATGTTGTCGATGCCCAGCACCAGCTCGAGCGCGGTGAGCGTGAAGAAGGCGATCCAGGCTTGCGGGTCGAGCAGCAGGTCCATCGGCGCCGCAGGATATGCGAAAGAGCGTTGTCGCGCTATCGCACCTGAGTAGAATCGCGGACGGTTCAAGGGGAGGAAGATGGACACGCTAAGCAGCGCAATTCTGATTTTCCTGGCGAGCGCGGCATTCGTGGTGGCGGGCGGGGTGGGACTCGCGCGCTTCGGCGACGACCTTGCCGACGTCACCGGCTGGGGCAAGCTGTGGGTCGGCACGCTGCTGGTGGGCATCGCCACCTCGCTGCCCGAGGTGGTGGTCAACATCTCGGCGGTATGGCTGGAGAAGAACCCCGGCCTCGCCCTGGGCAACGTGTTCGGCGCGGACATGATCAACGTGTTCGTGCTGGCCATGGTGGCGCTGGTGTTCGGCGTGAAAAACCTGTTCGGCGGCCAGGGCCGCGACACCCAGCTGCTCATCCTCACCGGCATCGTGCTGGTGGCCATGGCGCTGTTCTTCGGCTCGTTCGGCGACATCAAGCTGGTGGGATGGACCAGCCTGGGGGCGGTGCTGATCGGCGTGGGCTACGTCTACGGCATGCGCCTGGTCTACACGGCCGGGCAGACCGACATGGACCTGGAGGACATCCAGTCTCCCACCGGCTCGGCGCGCAACGCCTGGATCGGCTTCGGCGTGTCCGCGGCGGTGGTGATCGTCGCCGGGCGCTTCCTCGCCGGCAGCGCCGATGCGATCGCGGAGGCCTCCGGCATCAGCGCCAGCTTCATCGGCGTGCTGCTGGTGTCGATCGTCACCACGCTGCCCGAGGCCTCGGTCACGATAGCGGCGTCGCTGCGCCGCTCCTACGGCATCGCCATGGGCAACGTGTACGGCAGCTGCGCCTTCAACGTCACGATCATCGCCATCGCCGATCTCTTCTATACCGAGGGGCCGCTGCTACGCGCGATGGAGGGTGCGCATTTCGCCGCGGCCATCGCCGCCCTGCTGCTCATGAGCATGGGGTTCGCGGTGTTTCGCTTGTGCGGCTCGGCCGAGCGCCCGGCCCGCTTCCTGACCGCGGCGATCCCGGTAATTTATGTCGCCGCTCTGTACGTGGTGTATTCGCTCGGCCAGGCGTGAGCGGCGTCTTGACCATGGTCAAGGCCGGATTTTTGGAGTAAGAATGACAATCCCTAGTGCAGCACCACGCTGAATGGTGCGCCGCAGCGAAGGGTCCACACTTATAGGAGGAGTTTTATGAATCGTTGGGTCAACACAGCTGCCGCGCTCGCAGCGGCATTAGCAATCACACCGGCCGCGCAGGCCTGGGAGCCCACCAAGACCGTGGAGTTCGTGATTCCCGCGGGCACGGGGGGCGGCGCCGACCAGATGGCGCGCGCGGCACAGGCGATCATCGCCAAGCACGGCCTGATGAAGCAGTCGATGGTGGTGGTGAACCGCTCCGGCGGGGCCGGCGCCGAGGGTTTCCTCGACGTGAAAAACGCAAAAGGCGACCCGCACAAGATCATCATCACGCTGTCGAACCTGTTCACTACGCCGCTCGCCACGGGCGTGCCGTTCAACTGGCGCGACCTTACGCCGGTGAAGATGCTGGCGCTGGACAACTTCGTGCTGTGGGTGCCGGCGGATGCGCCTTACAAGACGGCCGGCGACTATGTCGCCGCGGCGAAGAAGGCTGGGCCGGGCAAGATGAAGATGGGCGGCACCGGCTCCAAGCAGGAAGATCAGATCATTACCGCCGCGATCGAGCAGGGCACCGGCGCCAAGTTCACCTACATTCCGTTCAAGGGCGGCGGCGCGGTGGCGGTGCAGCTGGTAGGCAAGCATATCGACTCGTCGGTGAACAACCCGATCGAGGCGGTGGCCCACTGGCGCGGCGGCAAGCTGAAGCCGATGTGCGTGTTCAACGACAACCGCATGCCGTACAAGGAGAAGCTGACCGGCGACATGGGCTGGGCCGATATTCCGACCTGCAAGCAGTCGGGCCTGGACATCAGCTACATGATGCTGCGCGGCATCTTCATGCCCGGCGACGTGTCGCCCGACCACGTGGCCTACTACGTGGACCTGTTCAAGAAGGTTCAGCAGACGCCCGAGTGGAAGGATTTCATGGAAAAAGGCGCGTTCGACCTGACCTCGCTCGAAGGCAAGGCCTTTGCCGACTGGGTGGCAAAGGAAGAAGCGCGCCACATCTCGCTCATGAAGGCCGCCGGCTTCATGGCCGGGAAGTAACGCAGGCGCTGGATCGTGCGGCGCGCCGGCTGCCGGCGCGCCGCATTTTTTGGGGAGGGCAAAAAGCATGTCGGAGCAGTCCGGCGGACGCGCCGCGTTTCGCACCAGGACCGCCGAGCTGGCGGTGGCGGCCGGTTTCTTCGTTTTCGGCCTGATCGTCATCTACGACAGCCTGCGGCTGGGCATGCGCTGGATCGCCGACGGTCCGCAGCCGGGTTACTTCCCGTTTTATCTGGGCGTAATCATCTGCGTGTCCGCGGCGATCACGTTCGTGTTCGCGCTGCGCCTGCCCGAGGCGAGGAACAAGACGTTCGTCGAGCGCGGCCAGCTGCGGCTGGTGCTGAGCGTGCTGATCCCTTCCGCGATCTACGTGGCGCTGGTCGGCTGGCTGGGCATCTACGTGTCGGCGGTGCTGTTCATCGCGCTCTTCATGCGCTGGCTCGGCAAGTATCCGTGGTGGAAGGTGGCGCTGGTGTCAATAGGCAACAGCGTCGTGTTCTTCCTCATCTTCGAGCGCTGGTTCCTGGTCCCGCTTCCCAAGGGGCCGCTCGAAACCTGGCTCGGCTTTAACTGACGGGCGGCGGCGTGGACGAGATCCAGTCTCTGATGCACGGCTTCGCCGTGGCGATGACGTGGAACAACCTGCTGTTCATGTTCATCGGCGTCATCCTGGGCGTGATCATCGGCGTGCTGCCCGGCCTGGGCGGGGCCAACGGCATCGCCATCCTGCTGCCGCTGACCTTCTCGATGGCGCAGACGCCGGAGGGGCAGACTACCGCCATCATCCTGCTGTCGTGCATCTACTGGGGGGCGCTGTTCGGCGGCGCCATCACCTCGGTGCTGTTCAACATTCCCGGTGAGCCCTGGTCGGTAGCGACCACGTTCGACGGCTACCCGCTTGCCCAGCAGGGCCGCGCCGGCACCGCCCTCACCGCCGCATTCACCTCGTCGTTCATCGGCGCGTTCATCGCGGTGCTGGTGGTGACCTTCCTCGCGCCGGTGGTGGCGGACTTCGCCCTCGAATTCGGGCCGCCCGAGTTCTTCGCGGTCTACCTGCTGACGTTCTGCGCCTTCATCGGCATGAGCAAGGAGCCGCCGTTCAAGACGCTGGCGGCCATGATGACCGGCTTCGCGCTCGCTGCGGTGGGCCTCGATCCGGTCACCGGGACCTTGCGGCTCACCTTCGGCTTCACCCACCTGCTCTCCGGCTTCGACTTCCTGGTGGCGGTGATCGGCCTGTTCGGCATCGGCGAGATCCTGCTCACCCTGGAAGAGGGCCTGGAGTTCCGCGGGGCGAAGGCGAAAATCGACCTGAGGGTGGTGCTAGAGACGTGGAAGGAGCTGCCGCGCTACTGGCTCACCTCGCTGCGCGGCTCGGCCGTGGGCTGCTTCATGGGCATCGTGCCCGGGGGCGCGACGCCCGCTTCTTTCATGTCCTACGGCGTGGCGCGCCGCTTCTCGCGCAACGGCGACAAGTTCGGCACCGGCCAGGTCGAAGGCGTGGTGGCGCCGGAAACGGCCGCCCACGCCGCCGGCACCTCGGCGCTGCTGCCGATGCTGACTTTGGGGGTTCCGGGATCGCCGACCGCGGCCGTGATGCTGGGCGGCCTGCTCATCTGGGGGCTGCAGCCCGGTCCGCTGCTGTTCATCGAGCAGAAGGACTTCGTGTGGGGGCTGATCGCGAGCATGTACCTGGGCAACATCGCCGGGCTGATCGTGGTGCTCACCTGCGTGCCGCTGTTCGCGGCGATCCTGCGCATCCCGTTCTCGGTGATCGCGCCGGTGATCATCGTCATCTGCACCATCGGCGCGTACACCGTGCACAACGCGCTGTTCGATGTATGGATGGTGGTGGGCTTCGGTATCCTCGGCTACCTTTTCAAGAAGCTGCAGTACCCCTTGGCGCCGCTGGTGCTGGCTATCGTGCTGGGCGACGCCGCCGAGTCGTCCTTCCGGCAGGCGATGCTGGTGTCGCAGGGCGACATGGGCATCTTTTTCTCGAAAAAGCTGGTGGGCACGATGACGGTGCTCGCCCTGTTGCTGCTATTTTGGCCGCTGCTCGCCTGGCTGTTCGCCAGGGCACGAAGCAGGTAGGCTGCGACCACACGGAGGAGAACCGTCCCATGACCCGATCCAGGAACCTGCTGGCAGCCTTTGCGGCCATGCTGCTCGGCGCCCTGCTCAGCGCCGCATCCCCGGCCTTTGGCGCCGATTTCAGCGGCAAGCGCATCGAGTTCGTCATACCTTTCGGCACCGGCGGCGGCTCGGACGTGTGGGCGCGCTTCCTCGCCCCGCGCCTGAGCGAAGCGCTGCCAGGCAAGCCGGTGGTCGCGGTGAGAAACGAGCCCGGCGGGGGCTCCATCACCGGGACCAACCAGTTCGCGGCGCGCGCCCGGCCCGATGGCCTGACCATCCTCGGCACCTCGGGCTCGACCCAGTTCCCCTACCTGCTGGGCGACCCGCGCGTCAAGTACGACTACAAGGACTGGACGGTGATTCTGGCCACGCCCACCGGCGGCGTGGTGTACGCGCAGCCCGACCTAGGCGCGAAAAGCGCCGACGAGGTGATGAAGCTCAAGGGCAAGCGCCTGGTCTACGGCAGCCAGGGCGCGACGTCGCTCGACCTGGTGGTTCCGCTCGCCTTCGAGATCCTCGGCCTGGACCTGCAGGTGGTGTTCGGCATGAAAGGCCGCGGGCCGGCGCGGCTCGCGTTCGAGCGCGGGGAATCGACCGTCGACTACCAGACCACCGCCGCCTATCTGCAGAGCGTAGAGCCCTTGGTAAAGGCGGGCAATGCGGTGCCGCTGTGGGCGTGGGGCACGATCAACGAGCAGGGAGAGCTGGTGCGCGACCCGACTTTTCCGGACCTGCCGCATTTCGGCGAGGTCTACGAGAAGGTCCACGGCCGCAAGGCCTCGGGCACGGGTTGGAACGCGTGGAAGTCATTCTTCGTTGCCGGCTTCGCCGCGCAGAAAATGGTTTTCCTTCCGAAGGGCACGCCCAAGGACATCGTGGACACCTATCGGCAGGCGGTGGCGCGCATGGTGGCGGCGCCGGACTTCAAGGATGCCGCGCAGCAGGCGCTCGGCGAGTTCGATCAGGGCATTGGCCCGCGCGCCGAGCGCCTCGCCGAGCTCGCCACCGGCGTGGATCCCGAGGCGCGCGCCTTCGTTCGCGACTGGCTTACGCGGAAATACAACGTAAAGTTCTGACCGCGTCTTGGTCCTGAGCGAGCTGACGCAGGCGCTGCTCGCGCTTTTCAGCGGCAGCCACCTCGTCTACCTCCTCGGGGGCGTGCTGCTCGGGCTGGTGATCGGCATACTGCCCGGCCTGGGGGGCATCGTAGGGCTGTCGCTGCTGCTGCCCTTTCTGTACGGCGTCGAGCCCACCTCGGCGCTCGCCATGCTGGTCGGCCTGGTCGCGGTGATTTCCACCTCGGACACCTTCCCCTCGGTGATGATGGGCATCCCGGGCTCGTCCTCCGCGCAGGCGACCGTGATGGACGGATTCCCGCTCGCCAAGCGCGGCGAGGCGGCGCGCGCGCTGTCGGCGGCCTTTTCCGCCTCGCTGATCGGCGGCGTATTCGGCGCCGCCGTGCTCACCGTCGTGGTGCTGGCGGCGCGCCCGCTGATCCTGGCCTTCACGTCGGCGGAGCTGTTCATGCTTACCGTGCTCGGCCTGTCGATGGTGGGCGTGCTGGCCGGGGGCAGCCTGCCCAAGGGGCTCGCCGCCTGCGGCCTTGGGCTGCTGTTTGGCGCGCTCGGCGCGGCGCCCGCTACGTCGGAGTTCCGCATGGTGTTCGGCGTGGAATACCTTTCGGACGGCATTCCGCTTGTGGTCATCGGCCTGGCCATGTTCGCGGTGCCAGAGATCGTCGACTTGCTGCGCCAGAAGCGGGCCATCGCGGGCGCGGCGCAGCTCGGCAAGGGCTGGCTGCAGGGCCTCAGGGACACCTGGCGCCACATCGGGCTGGTGCTGCGCTGCTCGGGCGTCGGTTGCGTGGTGGGGGCTCTCCCCGGCCTGGGCGGCAGCGTGGTGGACTGGATCGCCTACGGCCATGTGGTGCAGTCGAGCCGCGACAAGTCGCAGTTCGGCAAGGGCGACATCCGCGGCGTGCTGGCGCCGGAATCGGCCAACAACGCCAAGGAGGGCGGCGCCTTGATTCCGACGCTGCTTTTCGGCATCCCGGGCTCGGGCGGCATGGCGGTGTTCCTCGGCGGCATGGTGCTGATCGGCCTGGAGCCGGGGCCGAGCATGGTAGGAGAGCGGCTCGACCTCACCTATGTGATCGTCTGGTCGCTCGCGCTCGCCAACGTGATCGGCGCCGGGGTTTGCTTCCTGATTTCCGGGTGGGTGGCGAAGCTCACCACCATCCGCTATGCGCTGCTCGCCCCCTTCATGATCATGGTGATTTCCTTTGCCGCCTTCCAGACCACGCGCCAGCTGGGCGACCTGGTGGCGCTGTTCGTGGTGGGCCTGCTCGGGATTTTCCTGAAGCGCTTCGGCTGGTCGCGCCCGGCATTCCTGATCGGCTTCGTGCTGGCGGGCAATTCCGAGGTCTATCTCTACCAGGCGCTGCAGTTCTACAGCCCCGAGTTCCTGCTGCGCACCGGCGTGCTGCTGATCGCCGCCCTCACTGCCGTGTCGATCTGGCTCGGCGCGCGCAAGGCGCCCGGCGCGCACGCCGCGGCGGGCGATGCGGGAGCGCGCGCCACGCACCTGTGGCCGCAGGCGGCATTCGCCGCCTTCGTAGTGGCCGCCTTCGCCGTGGGCATTTGGGACGGGCTGCAGCACGCCTTTCTCGCGGCGGTTTTTCCGGTCACCGTGGGCGCCGTGATGCTGCTTCCGGCGCTGTGGGTGCTGTGGCCGCTCGCCCTCGGGCGCACGCACAGCGCCGCGAACTACGACCACGAGGTGGCAGGCGAGCATGCCGGTCGGCCCGGGGTGGCGGGGCTCTGGTACTACATCTGGTGGCTGTTCGGCTTTCTTGCCGCGTGCCTGCTGTTCGGCTTCCTGATTGCCCTGGTCGGGTTTTTCGTGGCGTTCCTGCGTTTGGAGGCGCAGGCATCGGCGGCGCGCATTGCGCTGCTCACCGGCACGGGCATCGCGCTCATCTGCACGATTGCGTGGTTCCTGGTGCTCAGCTTCCCCGCGGGATTGCTGCAGCACTACCTCGACCTGCCCTGGCCCCTCAGGTGATGCCGCCGAAGCGCTGCTTGAGGCGTGAGAGCGTCTCCGGTGTGAGATTGAGGTAGGCCGCCAGCTCTTTCTTCGGGATGCGCCCGGCAAGCTCCGGGTGCTTGCGCAGGAAGCGCGACAGGCGCCCGGGCGCGTCGAGCAGGTGCAGGGTGATGGAGTGCGCCATGACCTCCGACATCAGCTTCATCACCTCGTACTCGAAGCGCAGCTTCACGTCTTCGTGACGGTCGAGAAACTCTGCCCACACGGGCATGGCGAGCTCGGCAGTGCGCACCTTGGTCACGGCGACTATCGAATAGGGGGTGGGCGTGCGCAAGCGCCAGGCGGCGTAGGAGGTGTCCATTTCGCTCTCCGCGGCGAAACGCAGGATCATTTCGCGCCCCTCGGGGTTCGACACCACGCGCTTCAGCATGCCATCGAGGATGAAGAACTGCTCCATCTCCTCGTCGCCCTGGCGCACCAGCCGGTCGCCCTTGCGGTAGTCGGCGATGGACAGCAGCGGCTCGAGCTCGGACCACTGCGCCGGCGTCATGCCCTGCAAAACCAGGTTCTGGCGCAATTGCAGGCGCAGGCTGTTGCGCTGGGGATGGCCGGCGAGTGTCGTCATCGCACTCCGGATTCTAGAGCCTTGACCTCAGTCAAGGCCCCGGCGGGGACGGGGTTCTTACCATTACGGTCCCTCACAGGAGGCACGCATGGGCACCGTCGAACCTCAAGTCGCCACCGACGCACAAGCACAATTGACCGACGGGTTTCAGCTGGTCATCGATGCCCTCAAGCTGAACGGCATCGACACCATCTACGGGCTGCCCGGGATCCCGATAACCGATCTCACGCGCCGGGCGCAGGCCGACGGCATCCGCGTGCTTTCGTTCCGCCACGAGCAGAACGCCGGCTACGCGGCTTCCATCGCCGGGTTCCTCACCCAGAAGCCGGGCATCTGCCTCACGGTATCGGCGCCGGGCTTCCTGAACGGCCTCAACGCGCTCGCGCACGCCACCACCAACTGCTTTCCCATGATCCTGATCAGCGGCTCGAGCGAGCGCGAGATCGTCGACCTGCAGCAGGGCGACTACGAAGAGATGGACCAGCTCGCCATCGCCAAGCCGCTCGCCAAGGCGGCCTACCGGGTGCTGCACGCCGAGGACATCGGCATCGGGGTGGCG
>DATACE010000039.1:0-6562 GCA_036259215.1 Burkholderiales bacterium
GCCCGGGGTTCACCAGCATGACCACGCGCCGCGCCGCCTTCTCGGCGGAAACGAGCTGCGGCGCCCGGCGCACAAAGGGCTCGATGCGCTTCCACTTCCACAGCACCGGTACCGACTTCGGCTGCGGATACCACGGCTCGATCTCGTTGGCCACGTTCCAGAGCGCGCCGAGCGCCGCAGCTCGTTTCCGCCGAGAAGGCGGCGCGGCGCGTGGTCATGCTGGTGAACCCCGGGCGCAAGGAGTGGAGCGCCGCCGCCGGCCTGCTCTACACCGGTGTGCAGATCATGAATCCGGGGGAATTCACCTCGGCGCACCGCCACCAGGCCTCGGCGCTGCGCTTCATCATGGAGGGCCGCGGCGCCTACACCGTGGTCGACGGCGAGCGCCTGGAGCTGGACGCGCGCGACCTGGTGCTCACGCCGAACGGCACCTGGCACGATCACGGCATCGACGCCGGCGGCACGCAGTGCATCTGGCAGGACGGCCTGGACATCCCCCTCATGAATTCGCTCGACGCGAACTTCTACGAGGTGCATCCGGACATCATGCAGAAGCCCTCGCCCCTTTCGCGCGACAACTGGAGCAAGCCTTATTCGCCGGTTTTCCGGTACGGATGGGAGGAGTCTTTCGAGAAGCTGGCGAGCGCGCGCGACTGGACGGAATTCGACGGCAAGGTCTTTGAATACGTAAACCCGCTCACCGGCGGCCCGATCATGCCCACGATGGGCGCGCAGCTGCAGCTATTGAAACCGGCAGAGCAAACGCGGGCCCACCGCCACACCGGCAGCGCGATCTACCAGGTGGCCAAAGGCCGCGGCTGGTCCATGATCGGCGGCCGGCGCTTCGACTGGGAGGAGAAGGACATTTTTGCCCTGCCCTCCTGGGCGGTGCATTCCCACGCCAACGCTTCATCGACGCAAGACGCGGTCTTATTCTCGTTCAACGACTTCCCGGCGATGCGTGCGCTGGCGCTCTACCGCGAGCAGGAAGCATGATCAGCGCCGAGCAGAACGAATTGATGACGCGCATCGGGCCGGGCACTCCCGCCGGGGCGCTGCTGCGCAACTACTGGCAGCCGGTGGCGCTGGTCGACGAGCTGCAGGGGCCGCGGCCGGTGAAGGCGGTAAAGGTTCTCGGCGAGAACCTGGTCCTGTTCAGGCATCAGCACCACTATGGCTTGCTCGAGCGCCATTGCCCGCATCGCGGGGCGGATCTGGCCTTCGGCCGGCTCGAGGACGGGGGCCTGCGCTGCTCGTTCCACGGCTGGCTGTTCGACACGAGCGGCAAGTGCCTCGCCACGCCGGCCGAGCCCGTCGGCAGCCGGCTGTGCGAGCACATCCGGCAGAAGGCCTATCCGGTCACCGAGCGCAGCGGCATCCTGTTCGCCTATCTGGGCGCGGGCGAGCCGCCGGCGTTTCCGCACTTCGACTGCTTCGTCGCGCCGATCGAATACACCTTCGCCTTCAAGGGCTACTGGGACTGCAACTGGCTGCAGGCGCTGGAGGTGGGCATAGACCCCGCGCACGCCTCATGGCTGCACAAGTTCTTCGAGGACGAGGACCCGGCGCAGAGCTACGGCCGGCAGTTCCGCGCCACGCCGGCGGATTCGCAGATGCCGATGAGCAAGGTGTTGCGCGAGTTCGACCGGCCGGA
This sequence comes from Burkholderiales bacterium, assembly GCA_036259215.1. Taxonomy (GTDB): domain Bacteria; phylum Pseudomonadota; class Gammaproteobacteria; order Burkholderiales; family SG8-39; genus SCGC-AG-212-J23. Next base: position 1,655 of record DATACE010000039.1, read on the forward strand.
AATCCGCGTCGAGCGCACCGAATACGGCATGCGCCTGAAGACTTTGAGGAAGATCGATGATGCAAGCACGCATCTGCGAGTGACGAATATCCTGTTCCCGCAGGCCTTCGTCATCCCCATGAGCCCGGAGATGACCATTTCGCAATTCCATGTGCCGGTCGACGACACCGGCTGCTATTGGTACTCCATCTTCACCAGCTTCGGCACGCCGGTGGACAAGGACGCCATGCGCAGCCAGCGGCTGAAGACGTATCCGGCGCCCGATTACAAGCCGATCGTCGGGCGCGAGAACGGCTGGGGCTTCAACGCCGAGGAGCAGGCCAGCCAGACCTTCACCGGCATGGGCTTCGACATCAACATCCATGACCAGTGGGCCTGCGAGTCGCAGGGGCGCATCCAGGACCGCACGAAGGAGAACCTCGGCACCACCGACAAGGGCATCGTGCTGTACCGTCGCCTGCTGATGGACGCGATCCGCAGGCACCAGGCCGGGGAAAAGCCGCTCATGGTGCTCGACGCCGGCGCCGCGGCCGAGATCACCGGGCCGCCCGCGGTGGACGGCATCGGGCCCACCGAGCGCCTGGACGAGTACTGGAAGGAGTTCGACGCCAACCGTAGGCGCCACGCAGCTTGGGCTGCCTGACCTTCATGACGGCGTGGGCCGCTTGAAGAAGGAAGTCCTCAAGGAAATCGAAGCGCACGACCTCAAGGCCGTGCGCTTCTCGTTTGCCGACCAGCATGGCGTGCTGCGAGGCAAGACGCTCGCCGCCACCGAGGCCAAGTCGGCGCTCGAGCGCGGCGTCACGCTGACCAGCACGCTGCTCCTCAAGGACACCTCCCACCGCACCGTGTTCCCCGCCTTCACCCCGGGCGGCGGCGTCGGCATGCCCGAGATGCAGGGGGCGGCCGACATCCTGATGGTGCCCGACCTCTCCACCTTCCGCATCCTGCCGTGGGCGCCGGATACCGGCTGGTTCCTGTGCGACGCGCGCTTCCAGGACGGGCGGCCGGTGCCGTATTGCACGCGCAGCCTGCTGCGCAAAGCGCTCGAGTCCCTCAAGGACTACGAGCTCGTGGCAGGCCTCGAGGTGGAGTTCCACGTCTTTCGCATCGTCGATGCGAGCCTGCGACCCTCGGATGCCGGTCAGCCGGGCAACCCTCCCGAGGTCGAGCTGCTAACCACCGGCTACCAGTACCTCACCGAGCAACGCTACGACCTCATCGACCCGGTGGTCGAAACGCTGAGGAAGGGCCTGGAGAAGCTGGGCCTGCCACTGCGCTCCTACGAGGTGGAGTTCGGCCCGAGCCAGTTCGAGTTCACGCTCGCTCCCCTGCACGGCATGGGCTCGGCCGACGCCATGATGCTCCTGCGCAGCGCGGTGAAGCAGATCGCGCGCCGCCACGGCTACCACGCCACGTTCATGTGCCGGCCCAAGCTGCCCAACGTCATGTCGAGCGGCTGGCATCTTCATCAATCCCTCAACCGGAATGGCGCGAACGCGTTCGTTTCCGACAAGGACGATCTTTCCGAGGTGGGAAAGCAGTACCTTGCCGGGCTCCTGGCGCATGCGCGCGGCGCCACGGCGCTCGCCACGCCCACCGTCAACGGCTACAAGCGCTACCGCCCGTACTCGCTCGCGCCCGACCGCGTCGTCTGGGGCAAGGAGAACCGCGGTGCGCTGCTGCGCGTGGTCGGCGGCCCGGGCGATCCGGGCACGCGCATCGAGAACCGCGCCGGCGAGCCCGCCGCCAATCCCTACCTGTACTTTGCCTCGCAGATCTATTCCGGGCTGGATGGCATCGCGCGCAAGCTTCCCTTGCCGCCGTCCGCCGACACGCCTTACGAGGCCGAGGCGCCTTCCCTGCCGAAGACCCTGGAACAAGCCCTCCAGTGCCTGCGGCAGGACGAGGTGCTGCGCAAGGGCCTGGGCGGCGCCTTCGTCGACTATTACTGCCGCATCAAGGACGCCGAGGTCGCGCGCTTCAACCTAGAGGTGAGCGACTGGGAGCACCGCGAGTACTTCGACCTTTTCTAGAGGAAACATCATGGAGATGCGCAAGCTCGGCAGGAGCCCCATCCAGGTAAGCGCGGTGGGGTTGGGGCTGATGTCGATGTCGGGGATCTACGGCAACGCGAACGACGACGAGTCGATCGGCGTGATCCACCACGCGCTCGAGCGCGGCATCAACCACCTGGACTCCTCGGACATGTACGGCTGGGGCCACAACGAGCAGCTGCTGGGTCGTGCGCTGAAGGGCCGGCGCGACCAGGCGCTGGTGGCGACCAAGTTCGGGCAGACGAAGAACGCCGAGGGCAAGCAGGGCGTGGACGGGCGGCCGGAGTACGTCGCGCAGGCCTGCGAGGCGAGCCTGAAGCGCCTGGGCATCGAGGTGATCGACCTCTACTACCAGCACCGCGTCGACCCGAACGTGCCGATCGAGGACACGGTCGGCGCCATGAAGCGCCTGCTCGAGCAGGGCAAGGTGCGCGCGCTGGGACTGTCCGAGGCGCACCCGCAGACCATCCGCCGGGCGCACAAGGTGCACCCCATCGCCGCGGTGCAGAACGAATACTCGCTGCTTTATCGCAAGGAAGGCGAGGAGACGCTGCAGACCTGCCGCGAGCTCGGCATCACGCTGGTGGCCTACGCGCCGCTGGGGCGCAGCCTGCTCACCGGCTCGGTGCACGGCAAGGCCGACCTGGCCGACGGCGACCGCCGCCTGCAGCATCCGCGTTTCCAGGGCGAGAACCTGGACAGGAATGTGCAGATCGTCGCGAGGCTGGAAGCCATCGCGAAGGAGAAGAAATGCACGCCGGCGCAGCTGGTGCTCGCCTGGCTGCTCGCGCAGGGCGGTGACGTCGTCGCCATCCCGGGCACCAAGCGCAAGGAGCGCGTCGACGAGAACCTCGCCGCGCTTCGCATCGAGCTGACGAAGGCCGACCTGGAAAGAATCTCAGCGGCCGCCCCCGTGGGCGCGGCTGCCGGCACGCGCTATCCGGCCGATGGCATGAAGCGCGTCTACCTCTAGCGCGAGGTGCGCGCCTACGACGCCGGGCGGTGGCTGCTGCTCGCCACGCTCTGGTCGCTGCAGTTCCTCTTCCTGCGGGTGGCGGTGCCGGTGTTCGGCACGGCGCCGGTGGCCGAAGGGCGCGCCCTCTTCGCCGCCGCCTTCCTGCTGCCCTGGGTGGTGCTGTTTGCCCGCCAGCGCGTGGCGCTCTTTGCGCACTGGAAGGATCACCTTGCCGTCGGCCTGGTCAACAACGTGCTGCCCTTCGTGTGCTTCGCGTTCGCCGCCGCCGTGCTGCCGGCGAGCTACCTCGCGATCATCAACGGCCTGGTGCCGCTGTGGGCTGCGGTGATCGCGGCGCCGGTGCTCGGCGAGCCGTTCGGGCTGCGCCGCGCCGCGGGCTTCGCCCTGGGAATCGCCGGCGTCGCGCTGATCGTCAACCTCGGACCGGTGGCGCTCGACGCCATCACGCTGCTCGGCAGCGTCGCCGCCATCGCGGGCACCGCCCTGTGGGGCTGGGCGGGCGTGATGATCAAGCAGCGCACCGGCCGCATGCCGCCGATGGGGCTGGCCGCCGGCTCGATCGTGTTCGCCGCGGTGATCATGGCGCCGCTGTGGACGCTGACGCCGGCGCCGGCGGCCTGGACGCTGGAGGCCTTCGGCGCCATGGTGGCGGTCGGCATCCTGTGCAGCGGGCTTGCCTACCTGCCGTTCTTCACCCTGATCCGCGACATCGGCCCGTCGCGCACGCTGGCGGTCGGCCTGGCGGTGCCGGTGCTGGGCGTGGCCTGGGGCTGGCTGCTCCTCGACGAAGCGGTCACCGCCCCGATGCTGCTCGGCGCGGCGCTGGTGCTCGCGGCGCTCGCCCTGGTGCTGCGCAAATAGGACAGATCGGCGGCGGGTATCGCTTCTTTTAGCCTTCCACGGGGAGCGTGGCGATCGCGTACTCGTGGGAGAGCTTGCGCTTGAGCACCGGGTCCTCGAGCTCCATGCGAAAGCGCGCCGCCGCACGGATGCCGCCCCTGGCGGCCAGCGTGCCGCAGAACATCGCATAGCCCGGCTTGAGCGGATAGCGGCCCATGAGGTCCTCCGGAGAGCGCATCGCGGTCACCGGGCCTTCCTGGTAGAGCTCGCCGTCGGCCCAGGCGCGCAGCACCAGGCGCTCCCAGTGCGGCTTCACCTCGTCGTAGCGCCACATGTCCTTCGACACCGGCTTGGCGCACAGCTGCTTGGACAGCGACACGCCGATGGTCTCCGCCTTGCGGTCGGTGTGGTCGGAGCCCACCGCCACGAGCAGCTCGGAGTCGCTTCTGACGAGGACAAATTCGACCTCGCCGCTCGTGTCCGGACCCGATACCTGGATCGCCTTCTCATGGGTGAAAAGATTCGCGGACACCCGGTAGAAAATCGGCGTGGTCTTCGGCGGCTTGACCCCGATCTCCTCGAGCTCGCGGATGTGCTTCTTCAGCGCCTGCTCGTCGCGGCCGGTCCAGCCGGCGATCACCAGCTCGCTGACCTGGATCATGCGAGCACCTTTTTTGCCGGCTTGGACGAGGGTGCGTCGTAGCTTGCCATGAGGTCGTCGACCACGCCGTGGAAGGCCTCCCAGGGCGCCTCGCGGAAATTGTGGTTGCGGATGATGAAAGACGCGCCGGCGTAGAACTTCTCGTACTGCGCGTGGCGGCCGGCGAACTCGGAGCCGACCAGGTCCCAGGCGAGCTTGTAGAGCTTCATGCGCTCCAGCGCGCCCAGCTGCGGCGTCTGCCAGTACATCTCGAACTGCTCGCGCAGCTTCGGGTCTTGCATCACCGTGACGTCGGCCGGCATCTGAAAGATGCCGCCCCCGCACAGCTCGCGCAGCGCGTCGATGATCTGCGAATGGCTCTCGGTGCACCAGTT